>NZ_JBEPBI010000462.1:0-2970 GCF_040299045.1 Streptomyces sp. NPDC001027 | reverse complement strand
TACTCGTCGAGCTCGGAGAGCAGACCGTCCACGTCGTCCCGGTCGACGGTCAGGTCATCGGCGAAGTGCCGGTCGCCAGTGGCGTCGGGCACGTACTTCACAGTGACAACGATCCTCAAGCTCACGCCGGCTCTCCTACTGCATCGTCAGTTACGGCTGCCTTCTTCCAGGCAGCATAGGCGTCACAAGCGGCCGATCCCGGTTGGGGCGGCCTGCGCTCCCGACCGAAATATTACTCGTCAGTACACTCAGTTCGTTCCCGCTAAGCAAGCGCTTTGAACTGTGACCTTCGCAACGCAGCGTAACCGGAACCCGACGACCTCGCAGCGGACCTCGGCAGTGATCAATCCCGCAGCGCCGTGAACCGCCCCTGGTGGTACAGCAGCGGGCGGCCCGCCCCCTCCGGGTCTCCCAGCGCCACCTCGGCCAGCACGATCCGGTGGTCGCCGGCGGGCACCCGGGTGACGACGCGGCACACCAGCCACGCGAGCACGCCGTCGAGGACCGGGACGCCCTCCGGCCCCTCGTGCCACGCGGTCGGCGGGCCGAAACGGTCCGCGCCGCTGCGGGCGAAGGTGGCCGCGAGTTCCTGCTGGTGCTCGCCGAGTATGTGGACGCCGACATGCCGGGCGCGGGAGACGGCCGGCCAGCTGGAGGCGCCGGTGCCGATGCCGAAGGAGAGCATCGGGGGCTCGGCGGACACCGAGCTGAGGGAGGTGGCGGTGAACCCCACCGGACCGTCCGGCGCAGCCGCGGTGATCACGGCGACTCCGGCCGCGTGCCGCCGGAAGACGGAGCGCAGGAGATCGGGCGAGGCGAGCCGGGGGGCGTCGAGGCCGGGCACGGCCGTCATGGAGTTGTCCTTCTGCGGGGAGGGGCGTCGGGGTCCGTGGATGCTCAACGGGCGGGACAGCACGCGCTCGCGGTACGGCCCAGGTCGACGTGGGGCCGTCCGTGGAGAAGGAGTTCCTCAGGCATGGGGCCAGGCTGACGAGGGACGGCGGCCGCAGTCAAGTGCGTACCGGCATCTGGGAGATGCCTCACGGTCCCGCACGAAACGGTCACACCGCTTCCCCCAGCGCGGCGACGACGTCGGCCTTGCGGGGCTGTCCGGCGGCCCGCCGGACGATCCGGCCGTCGGCGTCGAGCACCAGGACCGTCGGCGTCTTGAGGATGTCGAGCTCGCGCACGAGGTCGAGACGCGCCTCGGCGTCGATCTCGATGTGGGCCACCCCCGGCACCGCCGCCGCCACGTCGCCCAGGATCCGCCGGGTGGCCCGGCAGGGCGCGCAGAACGCGCTGGAGAACTGTACGAGCGTGGCCCGTTCGCCGAGTTCCGCGCCGAGGCGGTCCGCTCCGATCCGTCTGCCGTCGTCGCGCCCGCGCACCCGCACCCTCCCGCTCCGCCGCCGCTGCAGCACTCCGAAGGCGCTCGCCGCCGCGAGCACCGCCACGCACACCACCAGTCCGGTCATCGGTCGCTCCAGCGTTCACAGGACTGCAAAGATTCCCGGTCCCCGGAATCGTCTCCCATGCGGAATGCTTGATTCATGGACATCGACGCGAGGGGCCCGCGCTTCGGGGCCGCCGTGACGACCGTGGTGCTCGCGGTCGTCGTGATCACCGGGAACGTCTGGCTGCTGGCCTGGCAGACGCTGGCGTTCGCGCTCGGCGCGAGCGGCGGGCCGGGGCGGTCGCCCTACGGCTGGGTGTTCCGCACGGCCGTCCGCCCCCGGATCGGGCCGCCCACGGAGTTCGAGGCGCCGCACCCGCCGCGGTTCGCCCAGGCGGTGGGACTCGCGTTCGCCTGCGTCGGGCTGGTCGGGTTCGCCCTGGGACCGCACTGGCTCGGTCTCGCCGCGACCGGCGCGGCTCTGGCGGCCGCGTTCCTCAATGCCGCTTTCGGGTACTGCCTCGGATGCGAGATGTACCTGCTCGCACGGCGGGTCGCGGTGCGAGCGGAGTAAACACCATCCAAAAGCCCGAGGTGGATCAAAGGGGTTGACGTGACGAGGATCTCGCCGTTCCGGGGCACCAGGGCTGGCTCCCCGGCCGTTCTTGGGGCACGATCTGCGAGATGCCGCAAACCTACGGCAGCGTAACTTTGCCGTCGGACGTCTCCTCGGCGAAGAGAAGGAAGGGTCCGCCCCACCCATGGCAGAGCTCGTCTACCGCCCCGTCGTCGGCCTCGCCCAGACGTTGTTCAAGGTCTGGGACCTCAAGATCGACTGCAAGGGGTCGGAGAACATCCCGCGCTCGGGTGGAGCCGTGCTGGTGAGCAACCACATCAGCTACCTCGACTTCATCTTCGACGGTCTGGCCGCCCTCCCGCAGAAACGCCTCGTCCGCTTCATGGCGAAGGAGTCCGTCTTCCGCCACCGGATCTCCGGCCCGCTGATGCGCGGCATGAAGCACATCCCGGTGGACCGCAACCAGGGCGAGACGGCGTACCAGCACGCGCTGGACTCGCTGCGCTCCGGCGAGATCGTGGGCGTCTTCCCCGAGGCGACCATCTCCCAGTCCTTCACGCTGAAGAGCTTCAAGTCGGGCGCGGCCCGGATGGCCCAGGAGGCGGGGGTCCCGCTGATCCCGGTGGCCCTGTGGGGCACGCAGCGACTGTGGACCAAGGGCCACCCGCGCAACTTCAAGCGCAGCCACACCCCGATCACCATCCGCGTCGGCGAGGCCGTCGAGGCCCCCCGCGACAAGTACGCGGGCGCCCTCACGCGTCAGCTGCGCGAGCGGGTCCAGGAGTTGCTGGAGGCCGCTCAGCGCGCCTACCCGGTGCGCCCCAAGGACGCGAACGACACCTGGTGGATGCCGGCCCACCTCGGCGGCACCGCGCCCACTGCGGAGCAGGTGCGCGCCGCAGAGGCGAGCTGACTCCTCCCCCTCGTGACGACGTAGGCCCTCTCCGCGGAGAGGGCCTACGCGTTTCCCGGGGAGCAGACCGCGCGCGGCGGCGAGCGC
>NZ_JBEPBI010000461.1:0-2980 GCF_040299045.1 Streptomyces sp. NPDC001027 | reverse complement strand
CGGCAGATCCGCACCCTGGAGCAGGAGCTCGGCATCGACCTCTTCGAGCGGACCGGGCAGGGCATGCGGCCCACCGACGCCGGAGTGATCATGGTCGACCGCGCCCGGCGTGCCCTCGACGAACTGGAGCGGGCGCGCGCCGAGGTACAGCCGAGCCCGGGCGTGGTGACGGGCATCGTCACCGTCGGGCTGCTGGAGAGCACGAGCGATCTGCTGGCCGAGCCGCTGGTGACCGCTGTCGCCCGCGACCACCCCGGTGTCGAGCTTCGCCTGATGACCGCCTACTCCGGCCATCTGCAGCAGTGGCTCGACGCCGGCGACCTCGACCTGACCCTGCTCTACAACCTCGACAGCACCCCCTCCCTCAACGCCCGCCCACTGGTGCGGGAGCACCTGTGGGCCGTCGCTCCGGTCTCCGCCGGCCTCCGCGCCGACCACCCCGTGCCGTTCGCGGAAGCGGCCCGGCGCCCTCTCGTCATGTCCGCCTCGGGCCACGCCCTGCGCCGCCTGATCGACGCGGCGGCGGCGCGTGCGGGAACCGCCATGGACGTCGTCGTCCAGACCAACTCGATGCGCGTGCAGAAACAGCTCGTCCAGGCAGGGCACGGCTGGACCGTCCTACCCGGCGTGGGCATCGCCGAGGACGTGGCACGGGGCGCACTGAGCGCCGCCCCGCTGAGCGAACCCGACGTGTGGCGCTCGATCGTCCTCGGCACGCCGAGGCACGGGCGCACGCCGCCCGCCGTGGAGGTCGTCGCACGCGAGCTGGTCCGACAGGTCAACTCGGCCGTGCAGCAGGGCAGATGGCCTTCCGCCCAGGTCCACGGGTCCGACACCGAGAGCACGTGACTCACCCGTCGGCTCAGCGTCGGAGCAGACCATCGAAGAACCCCGGGACATCGCATGACCGACGCCGGACGCCGGTGCACCACCATCGCCCGCGCCCAGGGCGGCACGGCGCCGGCCTGGCAACGCCTGGGAGACGGGTATCCGCTCGTCCTCCTGGCCGGGCAGGCGAACAACCACCACTGGTGGGACGCCATCCGCGCGGACCTCCACGCCACCCACTCCACCATCACGTCGAGATGCGCGGCACCGCGAGAGCGACAAACCCCAAGGGCCTTACTCCACACAGCAGTTCGCCGACGACGCGATCGCGGTGCTCGATCGTCTGGGCGTCAGGCGCGCCGATGTCCATGGGACCTCCACGGGCGGGCGCGTGGCACGGTAGGTGGCCGCACGTCACCCCGACCGGGTGCGACGCCTCGCCCTGGGCTGCACTTCCCCCGGCGGTCCGGTCGCCGTCGAACGGGACGCCTCCGTACGACGAGCTCTGACCCAGGCCGACCCGGATGCCGCCCGCCGTGCACTGATCGACCTGATGTACACCCCGCGTGGCTTGCCGGCCGCCCTGGCCCGTACGCGACCCTCAGCGACCCGGGCATGCCCCCCGTACGCCCGCCACGGCCACCTGGTGGCCGGCAACGGTCACGACGCCTGGGACGTGCTCCCCGACATCACGGCGCCGACGCTGCTGCTGCACGGCGACCCAGGACCGGCTCGCCCCGCCGGGCAACCTCCCGCTCCTCGCCGCCCGCATCCCCCCGCACGATCAGTCACGTCTTCCCGGGCGCCCAGCATGCGCACTTTGAGGAATGACGCTCCGAGGCCGGCGCCCTCGTCTCGGCCTTCCTCACCGAAGGGCCGTAGCGGCGCGCCGTCGCATGGGCACGGTCGCTCGCTATGCGAGCGGCGCATGCGGGCATCACGGCTTTCTATTGTTCAGCTCTGCCCATCAGGACTCATGATGAGCGGCATGAACGAGACACCCGCTCCCGCGCCGCCCTCCTGGCAGGAGGACGTCTTCGCCACGCTGAAGAAGCGCGGCATTCAGCAGATCGCCTACGTCCCCGACGCCGGCCACTCCCACACCATCCTCGAGGCGCAACGCGACCCCGCGATCCACGACGTGGTGCTGACCACCGAGGAGGAAGGCGTCGGCGTGGTCGCCGGCGCCTGGCTGGGTGGTCAGCGCGCGGCTCTGCTGATGCAGAGCAGCGGGGTCGGCAACTGCGTCAACATGTTCTCCCTGCTCGAGATGTGCCGGTTCCCTTTCTTGACGCTGGTGACGATGCGCGGCGAGTACGCCGAGTTCAACCCCTGGCAGAGCCCCATGGGCCGCACCACCCAGCAGGCCCTGGAACTCATGGGCATCACCGTGCTGCGGGCCGATGAGCCCGAGGACGTCGAGGAGACCGTCGAGGCCGCCCTGGACTCGGTGTTCGAGGCCGGCGAGCGCGTCGCCGTGCTTCTCGGACAGAAGCTGATCGGCCGCAAGAAGTGGGAGCGCAACTGATGACCGCCGTCGACACCCCGGTCCGCCTCGACCGCCGCCGTTTCGTCGCCGACCTGATCTCCCGGCTCCCGGAGGACGCGCTCGTCGTCACCGGCCTCGGCTCTCCCAGCTACGACGTGTTCGCCGCCGGCGACCGCCCCGGAAACTTCTATCTCTGGGGCGCGATGGGCGCCGCCGCACCCCTCGCCCTGGGCCTCGCCCTCGCCCAGCCGGACCACCCGGTCGTCGCGATCACCGGCGACGGCGAACACCTCATGGGCATCGGCGCCTTGGCCACCATCGGCGCCCGGCTCCCGCCCAACCTCACGATCGTCGTCCTCGACAACGCCCACTTCGGCGAGACCGGCATGCAACCCAGCCACACCGGCCTGGGCACCGATCTCATCGCGGTCGCCCAGGGTTTCGGCATCCGCGACGCCGAACGGATCACCGACCTCGCCCAGGTCGAAGGCCTCGCCATGCGCATCGCGGCGCGCACAGCGACCACGTACGCCCAGGTGCTCATCGACACCACCGAGCCCCCGCGCGCGCTGCCGCCCCGCGACGGCGTCGCAAACAAGAACGCCTTCCGCGCCGCTCTCGGCCTCGGCCCCTTCTAGCTAGGGCCTGTCGTTTGGATCACGC
>NZ_JBEPBI010000460.1:0-2980 GCF_040299045.1 Streptomyces sp. NPDC001027 | reverse complement strand
GTCGGCGGCCGGACCGGTCAGACGTCCGTGGTCTGCGGCATCTCGCCGGCGGTGGTCGTCACGTCGATCATCGAGAAGTTACGGAACGCACGGAGCTCACCGTCGTCCGACGCCACGGCGCCACGATCCGCCGCAGGCGGACCCCCGCCCTGTCCCTGCCGCTCGACACGGCGCTCCCGCTGCTCGTGCGCGCCCGCCACGACCCCGCCGCGCACCCGGCGACCGCCTGCTGGGGCGCGGCCGCCCTGCACGCGCTGCGGCTCGCCGCCCGCGGCCGCCTCCTGCCCGGCCTCACCCCCGCCGGACACGACGCCTGGCGCGCCGGCCCGCTGGACCCGCAGGACATCGCGCATCTGCGCGCGGTCGCCGCCGCCCTCCCGCCCGAGGGCCACGCCGTGCCGCTCGACGGCCCCGGCCCGCTTCTGCTGCCCCGGCCCGAGTCCCTGATGCGCTCCTTCCTCGACGCGGTGGCGGACGTCCTGCCGCGCACCCCGGCCGCGCCGCACGCCTGCGGCAAGCCCTTCGCGGACCGCCGGCCGCAGCGGCTGCCCGGCGCCCACGACTGGGCAGCGGAGGTCGCCGCCGGCATGGACGCGGGCGTGCGGATCTCGCTGCGCCTCGACCTGTCGGCGTACGACATGTTCGACGCGCCCGGCGGCGACGGCCACGGCGGGGCGCGGGTGCGCAGCGCCGGCGCGGCCATCGTCCAGGTGCACAGCCTCGCCGACCCGACCCTGGTGACGGACGCGGCGGCGTTGTGGGCGGGCGAGGCCGACGCGGCCTTCGGGGCACGCGCCCGCGTGGACGCGGCCCTCGCGGTGCGGCGTGCGGCGCGTGTGTGGCCGCCGCTCGCCCGGCTCGCCGACCAGGACGCGCCGGACGTCCTGGCCCTCTCCGAGGACGAGCTGGGCGACCTGCTCGGCGTGGCCGCCACCCGGCTCGCCGCGGCCGGGGTCGCCGTGCACTGGCCCCGGGACCTCGCGCAGGACCTCAGCGCGGCCGCCGTGGTCCGCCCCGCGCCCGGCTCCGCGACCGACGGCGCGGGCTTCTTCGAGGGCGAGGAACTGCTGCAGTTCCGCTGGCAGCTGGCGCTCGGCGGCGATCCGCTCAGCGAGGCGGAGATGGACGCGCTGGCGGAGGCCCACCGCCCGGTGGTGCGGCTGCGCGACCAGTGGGTGCTGGTCGATCCGGCGCTGGTGCGCAAGGCCCGCAAACGCGAACTGGGCCTGCTGGACCCGGTCGACGCCCTGTCCGTCGCCCTCTCGGGCGTGGCCGAGGTCGACGGCGAGACCGTCGAGGCGGTCCCGGTCGGCGCCCTGGCCGCCCTGCGCGACCGCCTCACCGCCGGGGTGCGGCCCGCCGAGCCGCCCGCCGGTCTGCACGCCGTCCTGCGTGACTACCAGCTGCGCGGTCTGGCCTGGCTGGACCTGATGACCTCGCTCGGCCTCGGCGGCTGTCTCGCCGACGACATGGGCCTCGGCAAGACGATCACCGTCATCGCCCTGCATCTCAAGCGCGCCCGCACCGAGCCCACCCTGGTGGTGTGCCCGGCCTCGCTGCTGGGCAACTGGCAGCGCGAGATCAATCGCTTCGCGCCCGGGACGCCCGTCCGCCGCTTCCACGGACCCGAACGCAGCCTGGCCGAACTGTCCGGCGGCTTCGTCCTCACCACGTACGGCACGATGCGTTCGGCGGCCACGGCACTGGCCGAACAGCCCTGGGGCATGGTCGTCGCCGACGAGGCGCAGCACGTGAAGAACCCCTACTCGGCGACGGCGAAGGCGCTGCGCACGATCCCGACGCCCGCGCGCGTGGCGCTGACCGGCACCCCCGTGGAGAACAACCTGTCCGAGCTCTGGGCGCTGCTCGACTGGACGACGCCCGGTCTCCTCGGCCCCCTGAAGTCCTTCCGCGCCCGCCACGCACGCGCGGTGGAGAACGGCGAGGACGACCAGGCGGTGGAGCGACTCGCCCGGCTGGTCCGCCCGTTCCTCCTGCGCCGCAAGAAGTCCGACCCCGGCATCGTGCCCGAGCTGCCGCCCAAGACGGAGACCGACCACCCGGTCCCGCTCACCCGGGAACAGGCCGCCCTCTACGAGGCGGTGGTCCGCGAATCCCTGCTGGCCATCGAGACGGCGGACGGCATCGCCCGCCGCGGCCTGGTGCTGAAGCTCCTCGGCGCGCTGAAGCAGATCTGCGACCACCCCGCCCTCTACCTCAAGGAGGACGCGACCTCCGTCGGCGACGCCCTCGCCGCCCGCTCCGGCAAACTCGCCCTGCTGGACGAGCTGTTGGACACCCTCCTCGCGGAGGACGGCTCGGCCCTGGTCTTCACCCAGTACGTCGGCATGGCCCGTCTGATCACCGCCCACCTCGCCGCCCGCGCCGTCCCCGTCGACCTGCTGCACGGCGGCACTCCGGTGCCGGAGCGGGAGCGGATGGTGGACCGCTTCCAGAGCGGCGCGACCCCGGTCCTGGTGCTGTCCCTGAAGGCCGCCGGCACCGGCCTCAACCTGACGCGCGCGGGGCACGTCGTGCACTTCGACCGCTGGTGGAACCCGGCCGTGGAGGAACAGGCCACCGACCGCGCCTACCGCATCGGCCAGACCCAGCCGGTCCAGGTGCACCGTCTCATCACCGAGGGCACGGTCGAGGACCGCATCGCCGAGATGCTCCAGGCCAAGCGCGCCCTGGCCGACGCGATCCTCGGCTCGGGCGAGTCGGCCCTGACCGAGCTGACGGACCGTGAACTCACCGACCTGGTCAGGCTGCGGAGGGAGGCGTGATGAGCGAACCGCCCAAGAGCCCTGGGGCCTGTCGTCTGGATCAGGCCGCAGGTGACGAACGGGACTGTTCGGCGCCGGTGAGCGGGGTGTGGTGCGTGCGGCTGCAAGGCGGAGGAGGGCGTCGATGCGGAGCATCGGCAACCGACGACGACGCGGCAGATGCGCACGCCGCACCCGGCGTCTGCGGCGTGATC
>NZ_JBEPBI010000459.1:0-2984 GCF_040299045.1 Streptomyces sp. NPDC001027 | reverse complement strand
CGTCCTCGCGCCGACGCGCTCGCCGTGCGGCGCGATACCGCTGTGCCGGCTACCGCGCGTCGGCCGCCTGGGCCTTCAGCGCGCGCTCCACGCCGGAGCGGGCCTCGGAGACGAGGCGGCGCAGGGCCGCGTTCGGCTCGGCCGAGGCCAGCCAGGCGTCCGTGCTGTCCAGGGTCTCCCGGGAGACCTGGACCGCCGGGTAGAGGCCGACCGCGATCTGCTGGGCGATCTCGTGCGAACGGGACTCCCAGACGCCCTTGACGGCCTCGAAGTAGCGGCCGGTGTAGGGCGCGAGCAGCTCACGCTGGTCGGTCTGGACGAAACCGCCGATGACCGCCTCCTGCAGGGCGTTGGGCAGTTTGTCGTCCTCGACGACCTGCGACCACGCCTCCGCCTTGGCCTCCGGCGTCGGACGCGCCGCCCGCGCGCTCGCCGCGTGCCGCTCGCCGGCGGCCGTGCGGTCGCGCTCGTACTCGGCGGCGATCTCCGCCTCGTCGAAGCGGCCGACCGCCGCGAGCCGCTGCACGAAGGCCCAGCGCAGCTCGGTGTCGACGGCCAGGCCCTCGATCGTCTGCGAACCGTCCAGCAGGGCGTCCAGCAGGTCCAGCTGCTCGGGCGTGCGGGCGGTGGCCGCGAACGCGCGCGCCCAGGCCAGCTGGTGGTCGCTGCCGGCGGCGGCGGACCGCAGGTGGGCGAGCGTGGCGTCCGTCCAGCGGGTCAGCAGGGCCTCACGGGCCGTCGGGTCGGCGTACAGGTCGACGGCGAGCTTGACCTGACGGTGCAGCGACTGGACCACGCCGATGTCCGACTCCTTGCCGATGCCGGACAGCACCAGGGACAGGTAGTCGCGGGCGGGCAGCTCGGCGTCCCGGGTCATGTCCCAGGCGGAGGCCCAGCACAGCGCGCGCGGCAGGGACGCCTCGAAGTCGCCCAGGTGCTCGGTGACGAAGGCGAGCGAGCGCTCGTCCAGGCGGACCTTCGCGTACGACAGGTCGTCGTCGTTGAGCAGGACGACGTCCGGACGGCGCTTGCCGACCAGCTGCGGCACGGCCGTCAACTCGCCGTCGATGTCCAGCTCGACGCGCTCGTCGCGCAGCAGCTTGCCGCTGTCGGCGTCGAGGTCGTACAGACCGACGGCGATCCGGTGCGGGCGCAGGGTCGGCTCGCCCTTCGCGCCGGCCGGGAGCGCCGGGGCCTCCTGCCGGACGGCGAACGAGGTGACGACGCCCTCGGCGTCGGTCTCGATCTCGGGGCGCAGGACGTTGATGCCGGCCGTCTGCAGCCACTTCTGCGACCAGGTGGCGAGGTCGCGGCCGGAGGTCTCCTCCAGCGCGCCGAGCAGGTCGGACAGCCGGGTGTTGCCGAAGGCGTGCCGCTTGAAGTAGGCCTGCACGCCCGCGAAGAACTCGTCCATGCCGACGTACGCCACGAGCTGCTTCAGGACGGACGCGCCCTTGGCGTAGGTGATGCCGTCGAAGTTGACCAGGACGTCGTCCAGGTCGCCGATCTCGGCCATGATCGGGTGCGTCGAGGGCAGCTGGTCCTGCCGGTAGGCCCAGGTCTTCATGGAGTTGGCGAACGTGGTCCACGAGTGCGGCCAGCGCGAGTCCGGCGCGTACGCCTGGCAGGCGATCGAGGTGTAGGTGGCGAACGACTCGTTCAGCCACAGGTCGTTCCACCACTCCATGGTGACCAGGTCGCCGAACCACATGTGGGCCAGCTCGTGCAGGATCGTCTCGGCGCGCAGCTCGTACGCCGCGTCGGTCACCTTGGACCGGAACACGTACTGGTCGCGGATGGTGACCGCGCCCGCGTTCTCCATCGCGCCCGCGTTGAACTCCGGCACGAACAGCTGGTCGTACTTCTTGAACGGGTACGCGTAGTCGAACTTCTCCTGGAACCAGTCGAAGCCCTGCCGGGTGACCTCGAAGATCGCGTCCGAGTCGAGGAACTCGGCGAGGGAGGGCCGGCAGTAGATGCCGAGCGGCACCGACTGCCCGTCCTTCTCGTACACGCTGTGGACGCTGTGGTACGGGCCGACGATCAGCGCGGTGATGTAACTGGAGATCCGCGGGGTCGGCTCGAAGACCCAGACGTCGTCCTTGGGTTCGGGCGTCGGCGAGTTGGAGACGACGGTCCAGCCGGTCGGCGCCTTCACGGTGAACTGGAAGGTCGCCTTGAGGTCGGGCTGCTCGAAGGACGCGAACACGCGACGGGCGTCCGGCACCTCGAACTGGGTGTAGAGGTAGGTCTGATCGTCGACCGGGTCGACGAACCGGTGCAGACCCTCACCGGTGTTGGTGTACGCGCAGTCCGCCACGACCCGCAGGACGTTACGGCCCTCCAGCAGGCCCGGCAGCGCGATCCGGGAGTCCTGGAACACCTCTTCCGGGGCCAGCTCCTCCCCGTTGAGCGTCACCTCGTGGACGGCCGGGGCCACCAGGTCGATGAAGGACGCGGCGTGGTTTTCGGCCACGTCGAAGCGCACCGTGGTCACGGACCGGTAGGTGCCGCCCTCCCGCGCGCCGGAGAGGTCGAGATCGACCTCGTACGAGTCAACGGTCAGCAGCTTCGCCCGCTGCTGCGCCTCTTCGCGAGTCAGGTTTGTGCCAGGCACGCGGTCATCTCCTCGATATGTGTCGGTTGCGCCATCCTTCCATGAGCTGCGTGCCGATCAGCTGGAGGCCGAGTACGCCGAGGCGTTCCAGGAAGGGGACGGGACCGAGGGCGCCGGGTTCGGGGACGGGTGCGCAGGCGACGAGCTGGCTGATGGACGCGGTGACATCTGTCTGGTCGACTACGAGCCGACGCGAGGCGGCGAAGCGAACAAGGCGCGACGACGACGCACTCGGGCGGCGCCTCGCTCTCTGAGCACACCTGAGGGGTGGGGGGGGGGGCCCCGGCCGGGCCCCCCCGCCCCGCTCCCCCCCCGAAGAAAAGAAGACACCCACAAAAAAAAAAAGGTGTTGGGTATTGGTGGTGTT
>NZ_JBEPBI010000458.1:0-3051 GCF_040299045.1 Streptomyces sp. NPDC001027 | reverse complement strand
CGACAGCCCCGCCGAGGCCAGCGCCTGCCGGATCACCCGCTGCTGCGACGGCCCGTTGGGGGCGGTCAGACCGTTGGACGCGCCGTCCTGGTTGACGGCGGTCCCCTCGACGACGGCCAGCACACGGTGACCGTTGCGACGCGCGTCGGACAGCCTCTCCACGACGAGGACGCCGACGCCCTCGGCCCAGCCGGTGCCGTCGGCGTCCTGGGAGAACGCCTTGCACCGGCCGTCCGGGGCCAGTCCGCCCTGAAGGCTGAACTCGACGAAGGCGCCCGGGTCGGCCATGACCGTCACGCCCCCGGCGAGGGCCAGGTCGCTCTCGCCGGACCGCAGGGACTGCGCGGCCAGGTGCAGGGCGACCAGGGAGGAGGAGCAGGCGGTGTCGACGGTGACGGCCGGGCCCTCGAGCCCGAGGGAGTAGGCGATGCGGCCGGAGACCACACTGCCCGCCTGTCCGGTCAGCAGATGTCCGCCGAGGCCCTCGGGGATCTCCGTCAGGCCGGTGGCGTAGCCGGAACTGCCGGCGCCGACGAAGACGCCGGTGCGCGAGCCCTTGAGGGCCGTGGGGTCGATGCCCGCGAACTCCAGTGCCTCCCAGGAGGTTTCCAGCACCAGCCGCTGCTGCGGGTCGAGCGCCTGGGCCTCGCGGGGGCTGATGCCGAAGAACGCGGCGTCGAAGGCGGAGGCCCGGGTCAGGAAGCCGCCGGAGCGAGTGTCGCTGACGTCGAGCAGGGACGTCAGGTCCCAGCCGCGGTCCTCGGGGAACCCTCCGACGGTGTCGCCGCCCGCGGCGAGCAGCTCCCACAGCTGGTCGGGGCCGTCGATGCCGCCGGGCAGACGGCAGCCCATGCCGACGATGACCACGGGGTCGGTGTCGGCGATCCGCGCCGTGACCTCGTGCCGGACCTCCGCCGTTGCGAACAGCACGTCCCGCAGGTACTCGGCGACGGCGAGCGGCGTGGGATGGTCGAAGACCAGTGTCGTCGGCAGCGCGACGCCCGTCTCGGCGGTGAGGTCGTTGCGCAGCTCGACCGCGGTCAGCGAGTCGAAGCCCATGTCGCGGAAGGCCCGTCCCACGGTGACCGCGGCCGGGTCGGCGTGGCCGAGCGCGGCGGCGGCACGACGGCGCACCAGGTCGAGCAGGCCGGCTTCGCGCTCCTCCGCGGTGAGCGGGGCGAGGCGATCGCGCAGCACGCTGCCCGCCTCCGTGACGGCGCCGTCCGCGGCCGGGGCGGCGGCCGTGCCGGCCGACAGGGCCAGCAGGGGGCTGGGACGCCCGGTGGTGAAGGCGGCCAGGAACCGCTCCCAGTCCACGTCGGCCACGACCACGGTCGTGTCCCGGCCGGCCAGGGCGCGCTCGAGCGCGGTCAGCGCGGCAGAGGCATCGAGCGGCCTCAGCCCCCTGCGGGTCAGCAGCTTCGCCGCCTCCTCGCCGGCGGCCATGCCGGTGTCGCCCCACGGCCCCCAGGCCACGGAAGTACCGGCCAAGCCGCGGGCGCGACGGCGTTCGACCAGCGCGTCCAGGTGGGCGTTGGCGGCGGCGTACGCGGCCTGCCCACCGCTCCCCCAGACGCCGGCGATCGAGGAGAACGTCACGAAGGCCGACAGCCCGCTGACACGGGTCAGTTCGTCGAGGTGGTCGGCGGCCACGGCCTTGGCCCGCAGCACGGCCGCGAGCCGATCGGGCGAGTAGGCGGCGATGACGTCGTCGTCGAGGACGCCCGCGCAGTGCAGCACCGCGTCCACGGGGTGCTCGGCGAGGAGTCGCTCGACCGCGTCCCGGTCGCCCATGTCGCAGGCCACCACGGACACCCGCGCGCCCAGCCCGACGAGTCGGGCGCGCAGCTCGTCCGCGCCGGGCGCCTGAGGCCCGCGACGGCCGGTCAGCACCAGCTCGCGTGCCCCGCGCGCGACGGCCCAGTGCGCGACCCGTGTACCGAGGGCGCCGGTGCCGCCGGTGATCAGGACGCGCTCCGGGGACGTCCACTCCTTCGTGCCGGCGGAGACGGGAGCGGGCACAAGCCTGCGGGCGTAGGCCTGGGCGCCGCGCACCGCGACCTGGTCCTCGTCGGCGGCCTCCAGAACGGCGGCGGCCCGAGCGAGAGCACGTCGGTCCGGCCGTGCGGGCAGATCGAGCAATCCGCCCCAGACGTCCGGGTGTTCGAGCGCTGCGACCCGACCGAGGCCCCACACGGAGGCCGCGCCGGGCTCGACCGCGGCCTCGGTCCCGGCTCCCACGGCCACGGCCCCGCTGGTGACGATCCACAGCGGCGCGCTGAGACCCGCGTCGCCGTGGCCCTGCACCAGGGCGAGGGCGCTGTCCGCACCCGGCAGACACGAGAGCACGCCGGCGACGGGAACGCCGTCGGCCATGGCCGCGCCGAACAGATCGCGCAACACCGGACGTTCCATGCCGGCGGCGCAGACCAGGCGCTCGACTCCCGGCACGAACTCCTCGATGCCGGGCAGCGCCTCGTCGTCACCGGCCTGCAGCAGCAGCCATCGACCGCTGACCGTCCGTCCGCCGTCCGTCGCCAGACGATCCCAACGGACGCGGTAGCGCAGCGCATCCGCGGCGGTCCGCTCGAGCTGAGCACGCCGCCATTCCGCCAGCGCCGGCACGACCCCGTTCAGCTCCGTGCCGTCGAGGCCGAGGACACCGGCGAGTTCATCGGCGTCACCTTGATCGACGGCGGCCCAGAACGCGTCCTCCCCGGCTGTCACCACGGCCGTCGCCGCGGGGGCGCTCTTCTTCACCTCGGGCCAGTACCGGGTGCGCTGGAAGGCGTACGTGGGCAGCGGCGCGGGACGCACGCCGGCGAAGAGCCCGCCCCAGCGGACGGGAAGTCCGCAGGCGTGCTGAGCAGCCATCGCCGCGAACAGGCCGTCGACTTCGGGGCGGCCCTTGCGCTGCACGGGAACGCAGACGACACCGTCCCCGAGAGCGGTTCGGGCGAGTGCGGTGAGGGTGGAGTCCGGGCCGATCTCCAGGAAGCGGGTCACGCCCTCCGCGGCCAGCACGCCGACCCCGTCGGCGAAACGCACCGC
>NZ_JBEPBI010000457.1:0-3062 GCF_040299045.1 Streptomyces sp. NPDC001027 | reverse complement strand
CCGCACTCCGGCGCCTCCGCCAACCAGGCCGCCCTGTTCGCCCTGGCCCAGCCCGGCGACACCATCCTCGGTCTCGACCTCGCCCACGGCGGTCACCTCACCCACGGCATGAAGATCAACTTCTCGGGCAAGCAGTTCAACGTCGTGCCGTACCACGTGGACGACGCCGGTCTCGTCGACATGGACGAGGTCGAGCAGCTCGCCAAGGCCCACAACCCGAAGGTGATCATCGCGGGCTGGTCGGCCTATCCGCGGCAGCTGGACTTCGCCGAGTTCCGCCGGATCGCCGACGAGACCGGCGCGTTCCTGTGGGTGGACATGGCCCACTTCGCCGGGCTGGTCGCGGCAGGGCTGCACCCGAACCCGGTCGAATACGCGGACGTGGTCACCTCCACCACCCACAAGACGCTCGGCGGCCCGCGCGGCGGCATCATCCTCGCCCGGAGCAAGGAGTTCGCGAAGAAGCTCAACTCCTCGGTCTTCCCCGGCTTCCAGGGCGGCCCCCTGGAGCACGTCATCGCGGCCAAGGCGGTCTCCTTCAAGGTCGCCGCGAGCGAGGAGTTCAGGGAGCGCCAGCGGCGCACGGTCGAGGGCGCGAAGCTCCTCGCCGAGCGGCTGACGGCACCCGACGCCCGCGCCGCGGGTGTCGACGTGCTGTCCGGCGGCACCGACGTCCACCTCATCCTGGTCGACCTGCGCGACTCCGAGCTGGACGGGCAGCAGGCCGAGGACCGGCTCCACGAGGTCGGCATCACCGTCAACCGCAACGCCGTCCCCGACGACCCGCGCCCCCCGATGGTGACCTCCGGCCTGCGCATCGGCACCCCGGCCCTCGCCACCCGCGGCTTCACCGCCGAGGACTTCGCCGAGGTCGCCGACGTCATCGCCGAGGCGCTCAAGCCGTCGTACGACGCCGAAGCCCTCAAGGCGAGAGTCAAGGCACTCGCCGCCAAGCACCCGCTCTACCCCGGCCTGTAACCGACAACCCCCGCAGGGGGCGTGCCGCCACCGACCGGCACGCCCCCTCCGACTCCACGGAGCGTGGCGTGGCAATCAGCGTCTTCGACCTGTTCTCGATCGGCATCGGTCCGTCCAGCTCGCACACCGTGGGCCCGATGCGCGCCGCCGGGATGTTCGTCAGGCGGCTGAAGCAGGACGGGGCGCTGGCCCAGACCGCCGCCGTACGGGCGGAGCTGTTCGGTTCCCTCGGCGCCACCGGCCACGGCCACGGCACCCCCAAGGCGGTCCTGCTCGGCCTGGAGGGCAACGAGCCGCACACGGTCGACGTCGCCCGGGCCGACCTGGACGTCGAGCGCATCCGGGCCAGCGGACGCATCCGTCTGCTCGGGGAGGAGATCGGTCCCGCCCACGAGGTCGACTTCGACGTCTCGGGCGACCTGGTCCTGCACCGAAGGAGATCACTGCCGTACCACGCCAACGGCATGATCCTCTTCGCGTACGACGCCGACGGGGCGCCCCTGCTGCAGAAGACGTACTACTCGGTCGGCGGCGGCTTCGTCGTCGACGAGGAGGCCGCCGGCGCGGACCGCATCAAGCTCGACGACACCGTGCTGCCCCACCCGTTCAGCACCGGCGACGAACTGCTGCGGCTCGCCCGGGAGACAGGGCTGTCGATCTCCGCGCTGATGCTGGAGAACGAGCGGGCCTGGCGCACCGAGGCGGAGATCCGCGCGGGTCTGCTGGAGATCTGGCGCGTCATGGAGGCCTGCATCTCCCGGGGGCTGGGCCGCGAGGGCATCCTCCCCGGCGGTCTGAAGGTCCGCCGCCGGGCCGCGGCGGCCGCCCGCGCGCTGCGCAGCGAGGGCGACCCGCAGGCTCGCTCCATGGAGTGGATCACGCTGTACGCGATGGCGGTCAACGAGGAGAACGCCGCAGGCGGCAGGGTCGTCACCGCACCGACGAACGGCGCGGCCGGCATCATCCCCGCCGTCCTGCGCTACTTCCTCGATTTCGTCCCGGGCGCCGACGACGACGGCATCGTCCGCTTTCTGCTGGCCGCCGGCGCCATCGGTCTGCTCTTCAAGGAGAACGCCTCCATCTCCGGCGCCGAGGTCGGCTGCCAGGGCGAGGTCGGCTCGGCCTGCTCGATGGCGGCGGGGGCGCTCGCCGAGGTCCTGGGCGGCTCCCCGGAGCAGGTCGAGAACGCGGCCGAGATCGGCATGGAGCACAACCTCGGCCTGACCTGCGATCCGGTGGGCGGCCTGGTCCAGATCCCGTGCATCGAGCGCAACGGCATGGCCGCGGTCAAGGCGGTCACCGCGGCCCGTATGGCCATGCGCGGCGACGGCTCGCACAAGGTGTCCCTCGACAAGGTCATCAAGACGATGAAGGACACCGGCGCGGACATGAGCGTCAAGTACAAGGAGACCGCCCGCGGCGGGCTCGCGGTGAACATCATCGAGTGCTGAACCGCCGGGAACGGGCGGCAGGACGAACGGGGGTCCCAGGATGAGCGGCTCGGTCGGCGCCGTCAGCAGCAACGGCACGTACTCCTTCACCAAGCCCAACCGCGACAGCGTCACGCTGATCGCCGGGCTCGGGGTGGAGGGCGACGTGCACGCCGGAGCCACGGTGAAGCACCGGTTCCGGATGAAGAAGGACCCCTCGCAGCCGAATCTGCGGCAGGTGCACCTCATCCACGAGGAGCTCTTCGACGAGGTGCGCGCGGCCGGGTTCGAGGTGGCCGCGGGACAGCTCGGGGAGAACGTGACGACCCGGGGGATCGATCTGCTCGCACTGCCCGCCGGGACGCTGCTGCGGCTGGGCGCGGACGCCGTGGTGCGGGTGACGGGGCTGCGCAACCCCTGCGCGCAGATCGACGCGTTCCAGAAGGGTCTGATGAAGCAGGTCGTCGGGCGGGCTCCGGACGGCCGTCCGGTCTTCCGGGCCGGGATCATGGGCGTCGTGCTGAGCGGGGGCGTCGTGCGGCCCGGCGACCCGATCGCGGTCGAGCTGCCGGACGGGCCGCACATGCCCCTCGAGGTCGTCTGATCCCGCCCTCGCCGGGCTGGAGGCAGCCCGGCAGACGGGACTTTCGAAAC
>NZ_JBEPBI010000456.1:0-3191 GCF_040299045.1 Streptomyces sp. NPDC001027 | reverse complement strand
GTCGCCGGCGGGTGGGCGCCGGCGACCGTCCCGTCAGCCGACGACGACGAGCAGGTCGCCGCCCTCCACCTGCTGGATGCGGTTGATGGCGAGCCTGCTCACCCGGCCGGCCGTCGGCGCGGTGATCGTGGCCTCCATCTTCATCGCCTCGATGGTCGCGACGGTCGCGCCGGCCGCCACCTCGTCGCCCTCGGCGACCGTCAGGGTGACCACGCCCGCGAACGGGGCCGCGACGTGCCCGGGATCGCTGCGGTCCGCCTTCTCGGTCACGGGGATGTCGGAGGCCGCGGCCTTGTCGCGGACCTGGATGGGCCGCAGCTGGCCGTTCAGGGTGGACATGACGGTGCGCATGCCGCGTTCGTCGGCCTCGCCGACGGCCTGCAGCTCGATCAGCAGACGCACGCCCGGCTCGAGGTCGACCGCGTACTCCTTGGCCTGGCGCAGACCGTAGAAGAAGTCCTTGCTGTCGAGGACGCTGGTGTCGCCGTAGGCCTGCCGGTGGGTCTCGAAGTCACGCGTCGGGCCGGGGAAGAGCAGCCGGTTGAGGGTGGCGCGGCGGGTCTTGTCGAGGCCCTCACGGTCCTCGGCGCTCAGCTCCTGGACCGGCTTGGCCTCGCCGCGGCCCTGCAGCGCCTTGCTGCGGAACGGCTCGGGCCAGCCGCCGGGCGGCGTGCCGAGCTCGCCCCGCAGGAAGCCGATGACGGAGTCGGGGATGTCGTACCGGTCGGGCGTGGCCTCGAAGTCCCGGGGTGAGACGCCGGCGCCGACGAGGTGCAGGGCGAGGTCGCCGACCACCTTGGACGAGGGGGTGACCTTGACCAGGTGTCCGAGGATGCGGTCGGCGGCGGCGTACATCGCCTCGATGTCCTCGAAGCGGTCGCCGAGGCCGAGCGCGACGGCCTGGGTGCGCAGGTTGGAGAGCTGACCGCCGGGGATCTCGTGGTGGTAGACGCGCCCCGTCGGTGAGGCGAGGCCGGCCTCGAAGGGCGCGTAGATCCTGCGGACGCCCTCCCAGTACGGCTCGAGGTCGCCGACGGCCTGGAGGTCGAGGCCGGTGGGCCGCTCGGAGTGGTCGGTCGCGGCGACGATCGCCGACAGCGAGGGCTGGGAGGTGGTGCCGGCCATGGAGGCGACGGCCCCGTCCACGGCGTCCGCGCCGGCCTGGATCGCGGCCAGGTAGGTGGCGAGCTGGCCGCCCGCGGTGTCGTGGGTGTGCAGGTGCACCGGCAGGTCGAACTCACGGCGCAGCGCGGAGACGAGCGTGGCGGCGGCCGGGGCGCGCAGCAGGCCGGCCATGTCCTTGACGGCCAGGACGTGGGCGCCGGCCTCGACGATCTGCTCGGCCAGGCGCAGGTAGTAGTCGAGGGTGTAGAGGCGCTCGTTCGGGTCGGACAGGTCGGAGGTGTAGCACAGGGCGACCTCGGCGACGGCCGTGCCCGTCTCCCGTACCGCGTCGATGGCGGGCCGCATCTGGCCGACGTCGTTGAGGGCGTCGAAGATGCGGAAGACGTCGATGCCGGTGGCGGCGGCCTCCTGCACGAACGCGTCGGTGACCTCCGTCGGGTACGGGGTGTAGCCGACGGTGTTGCGGCCGCGCAGCAGCATCTGCAGGCAGATGTTCGGGACGGCCTCGCGCAGGGCCGCCAGCCGCTCCCAGGGGTCCTCGGCGAGGAAGCGCAGCGCCACGTCGTAGGTGGCGCCGCCCCAGCACTCCAGGGAGAGCAGGTTCGGCAGGGTGTGGGCGACGAGCGGGGCGGAGGCGAGGAGGTCCTTGGTGCGCACGCGGGTGGCCAGCAGGGACTGGTGGGCGTCGCGGAAGGTGGTGTCGGTGACGCCGATGGTGGGCGACTCGCGCAGCCAGCGGGCGAAGCCCTCGGGGCCGAGGTGGACCAGCCGTTGGCGGGAGCCGGCGGGCGGCTCGCCGGCGGGCGTCGCCGGCAGCTTGGCGACCGGGTCGATCAGGTCGGGCCGTTCGCCGTGCGGCTTGTTGACGGTGACGTCGGCGAGGTAGGTGAGCAGCTTGGTGCCGCGGTCGGCCGAGTGGCGCGCGGTGAGCAGGTGCGGACGCTGTTCGATGAAGGACGTGGTGACCCGTCCGGCCTGGAAGTCGGCGTCGTCCAGGACGGCCTGCAGGAACGGGATGTTGGTGGCGACGCCGCGGATGCGGAACTCGGCGACGGCGCGCCGGGCGCGTCCGATCGCGGTCGGGAAGTCCCGTCCCCGACAGGTGAGTTTGACCAGCATGGAGTCGAAGTGCGCGCTGATCTCGGTGCCCGCGTGGGTGGTTCCGCCGTCGAGGCGGATGCCGGAGCCGCCCGGGGAGCGGTAGGCGCTGATGCGGCCGGTGTCGGGGCGGAAGCCGTTGGCGGGGTCCTCGGTGGTGATGCGGCACTGCAGGGCCGCGCCGTGCAGGGTGACGGTCTCCTGCGACAGGCCGAGGTCGGCGAGGGTCTCGCCGGCGGCGATGCGCAGCTGGGCCTGGACGAGGTCGACGTCGGTGACCTCCTCGGTCACCGTGTGCTCGACCTGGATGCGGGGGTTCATCTCGATGAAGACGTGGTTGCCCGCGGGGTCGAGGAGGAACTCGACGGTGCCGGCGTTGCGGTAGCCGATCTGCCGGGCGAAGCGGACCGCGTCGGCGCAGATGCGGTCGCGCAGCTCCGGGGCGAGATTCGGCGCGGGGGCCATCTCGATGACCTTCTGGTGGCGGCGCTGGAGGGAGCAGTCGCGCTCGAAGAGGTGGATGACGTTGCCCTCGCCGTCGGCGAGGATCTGCACCTCGATGTGGCGGGGGTCGACGACGGCCTTCTCGAGGAAGACGGTGGGGTCGCCGAACGCGGAGGCCGCCTCGCGGGAGGCCGCCTCGATGGACTCGCGCAGGGCGGCCGGGTCCTCCACCCGGCGCATGCCGCGTCCGCCGCCGCCGGCGACGGCCTTCACGAACACCGGGAAGCCGATCTCCTCGGCGGCCCGGACGAGTTCGTCGACGTCGTTGGAGGGCGCGGACGAGCCGAGCACGGGGACGCCCGCGGCGCGCGCGGCGGCCACCGCGCTCGCCTTGTTGCCGGTCAGCTCGAGGGTGCGGGCGTCGGGCCCCACGAAGGTGATGCCCGCCTCCTCGCAGGCGCGGGCGAGGTCGGGGTTCTCCGAGAGGAACCCGTAGCCGGGGTAGACGGCGTCGGCGCCCGCCC
>NZ_JBEPBI010000455.1:0-3203 GCF_040299045.1 Streptomyces sp. NPDC001027 | reverse complement strand
TCCACCGCCTCCCACGACACCTCCAACAACAACCGCTGCTGCGGATCCATCGCCAACGCCTCACGCGGCGACACCCCGAAGAACTCCGCATCGAATCGACCGACATCGGACAGGAAGCCGCCGCGTCGGGGGTACGCCGACGCGCCGCGTCCGGTGCCGTCCAGGTCGTCGAATGCGGTGAGGTTGTCCCAGCCACGGTCCGTGGGGAAGCCGCCGATGGAGTCCTCCCCTTGCAGGAGCAGATCCCAGAACTGTTCGGGTGTCTCGACGCCGCCCGGGAATCGACAGCCCATGCCGATGATCGCGAGGGGATCGTCGGCGAGTGGGGCGAGCGCGGCGGCCTCGGCGAGGCGGACCGCGGAGGCGTTGGTGTGCGTGGGCGTCAGTTCGCTCTGGAGGAGTTCGGTGACTGCTTCGGGTGTGGGGTGGTCGAAGACGAGGGTCGCCGGCAGCCGGATTCCGGTCGCTGCGCCGAGGGAGTTGCGCAGCTCCAGCGCGGTCAGGGAATCGAGTCCCAGCTGCGTGAACGGCGTGTCCGGGCCGATGTGCGTTTCGGGGGCGTGCCCGAGCACGTCGGCCAGCGTGCTCCGCACGAGCGCAGCCACCGCGTCACGGCGGCGGGACTCGGGCAGGTCCAGGAGACCGAGCTGCAGGGCGGTGGGTCGCGCCGCTGACGCGGCCTCGCGCAGGGCGGGGCGGCCCGCCAGGGCACGCAGCAACGAGGGCAGCCGGTCGGCGGTCCGGCGCAGTGCGGCGCGGTCCAGGCGGAGCGGAAGCGAGGGGACGTCGATGTGGGTGAGGGCGCGGTCGAAGAGGGCGAGGGCGTCGCCGGTGGGCAGCGCGCCGATGCCGTTGCGGGCGGCGCGGCTCTGCGCGGCATCGGTGAGACCGGTGGTCATGGCGCTGTCGGCTTCCCACAGGCCCCAGGCGACGGACACCGCGGGACGTCCGTCGACGCGCAGGCGGACGGCGAAGGCGTCCAGGAAGGAGTTCGCGGCGACGTAGTTGCCCTGCCCGGGGCCGGCGAACGTGGCGGCGGCCGAGGAGAACAGCACGAACGCCGACAGGTCGAGGTGTCGTGTCAGCTCGTGGAGATGGACCGCCGCGTCGACCTTGGGCCGCAGCACCGAGGTGAGTCGCTCCGGCGTGAGGGAGGTGACCACGCTGTCGTCGAGCGTTCCGGCGATGTGCACCACGGCGCCGAGCGGATGTGCGGGCGAGATGTCGCGGATGACGTCGGCGAGAGCGTCACGGTCGGCCGCGTCGCAGCTCACGACGGTGACTCGGGCGTCGACGGCGGCGAGTTCGGCGATCAGCGCGGCTGCGCCCGGGGTCTGCGGGCCCCGCCGGCTGACGAGGAGCAGGTGACGCACGCCGTGGCGGTGCACGAGGTGGCGGACGGTGGCGGACCCCACCGTGCCGATGCCGCCGGTGACGAGCACCGTGCGGTCCGCGGGGAAGGACGCCGCGGCCGGTCGCTGCGCGGAGGCCGCGACCCGTGTGAGCGTCGGAGCGAGCAACTGCGCGTCGCGCAGTACGAGTTCGTCTCTTCCCCGCCGGGTCGCGTCCCTGAGCTGGTCGTCGGTGGGAGTGGCCTCGGTGTCGGTGTCAAGGAGCAGGATCCGCCCGGGGTTCTCCGACGCTGCCGACTTGAACAGCCCTCGCACCGCGGCGGCGGGCAGGTCCGCCACGGTCTCGCCGGGGCGCGCGGCGACCGCGCCGCGTGTCAGCAGCAGCAGGCGCGAGTGGTCGGCGCGCGTTTCGGTGAGCCAGCGCTGGAGCAGACGGAGGGCTTGCTCCGCGGCAGCGTGCACGTCGGGCACGAGCCCGGCGCCGGTGGCGCCGTCGGCGTCCGCGGTGTGCCACGGGACGGCGACGAGGTCGGCGAAGGGACCGTCGTCCGAGGTGGCCGACAGAGCCGTCAGGAGCTCATCCGGGCTCTGCCGGACCACGGCTTCTACGTCGCCCCGCCGCTCCGTGGCGGCCTCGGCCGCGGTCCAGGTGACGGTGTAGAGGTCGCTGCCGTGCTGCCGGACGGCGTCGGGACGTTCGTGGGCGTCGAAGGGCAGGACGGCCAGGGTCGAGGCGGTCAGGACGGGGGCCCCCGTGACGTCCAGCAGCCGGAGCTCGCTTTCCGTCGTCGAGCGCGGAACGACGTGCATCCGTATGCTCGCCGCCGCACGCGCGTGGAGGGTGACTCCGGACCAGGCCACGAGGTGCGGCGCCGGTTGTCCGGCTGCCGTCAGGACGAGCAGGGCGGAGTCCAGCAGGGCGGGGTGCACGGCGAACCTGGCCGCCTCGGCCTCCGCCGTCTCCGGCAGAGCGGCCTCCGCGAAGACCTCGTCTCCCAGACGCCAGACTGCTGTCAGCACCTGCGAGCGCGGCAGGTCGACGTCCGCGTACACCTCGTCCAGGGGAACGGGCGCCGCGCCCGGCGGGGGCCACGCCGCAGCGGCGTCCGGGCTCGGGCCGGTCGGATCATCGGAGCCGGCGAGCAGGGTTCCGTGGGCGTGGCGGGTCCAAGGCCGGTCCTCGTCCGACGGGCCGGCGTCGGGGTCGTACGGCCGTCCGTACAGAGAGAAGGCCCAACGCTGCTCGCCCTGGACTGCCTCCGTGACCGTCTGCACCTCGATCTCCCCGGCTGTGGGGAGCGACAGGGGGGTGTCGACGCGCAGTTCGGCAAGGTGATGCGCGCCGATGCCGCGTCCGGCGTGAAGAGCCAGGTCGGTCAGGACGGAGGCGGCCACGAGCGAGCCGCCGCCGGTGGCGAGCTCGCCGAGCCAGGGCTGTGTGCGCGGCGAGAGGCGTCCTGTGGCCACTACGGTGGTGGAGTCGGCGAGGCCGATTCCGTCCGAGAGCAGCGGGTGTTCCCCGCGACGTCCGGCGTGGTCGGCGACAGGATCGAGCCAGTAGCGTGCCCGCTGGAAGGGGTACGTGGGCAACGGGACCGACTCGTTGGTGTCGTTCAGGAGCGCCTTCCAGTCCACCGCCCTGCCGGAGACGTGCAGCGCTGCCATCGCCGCCACCGTGGTCCGGGACTCGTCCCGGTCCTTGCGGAGTGTCGCGACGAAAAGGGCTTCGTCGCCAGCCTCTTCGGCAACGGCACGTGCGAGTGCGGTGAGGGTGGAGTCCGGGCCGATCTCCAGGAAGCGGGTCACGCCCTCCGCGGCCAGCACGCCGACCCCGTCGGCGAAACGCACCGC
>NZ_JBEPBI010000454.1:0-3204 GCF_040299045.1 Streptomyces sp. NPDC001027 | reverse complement strand
AGGGCGGGCCGGTCCGAACCGTCGCCGTCGAAGTGGACGACGAGGTCGCGGAGGATGTCCGGGGCGTGGGCGCTGACGATCCGTCCGCTCCAGTCGTCGCTCAGGACGGGCGCGGCGGCCGGTCCGGGGTGCCGGTGCGAACTGGCCTCGTACAGCGGGCGCAGAGCGGAGTGTCCGCCGTCGGGGCTGTCCGGCACGGCCGGGAGCAGGTCCACCGGGAGGGTCTGCCCCAGCCCGAGGAGACTGTGCGTCACGGCGATCCGCAGACAGTGCGGGCCGGACGGCGAGAGGTGGAGGCGGTAGCGGCGTGGCGCCGCGTAGTAGCCGCTGCCGGCATGGCAGCCGATCCTGCCCCGCAGCGGCGGGGCGGACGAGAGGGACGGCGCGGTGGGCAGGGGTGCGGCGGGCATGGGTCTCCCTGGGTCCGGGGCCGGCTTCTGGTTCTCAGAAGTGCGACGGGGCAGCGCACATGGGGCTGAGGGGCGCGCGGCGGCGTCGGCGCGTGCCCGGTCTCGACGGGGTGCGGCGCCGGCGGCGCCGGCGGTTCAGCGCATCGGCCTTGTCGCGCTGCAGACCCGCAGGAGATCGATGTGGCGGCGGGAGGTCAGCAGGAGGGGCGGTCGACCCGCGCGTTCGGCGCGGTCGGCGGGCGGCTCCGCTCGACGCTCCATCTGTTCCCTACCCATTCACTAGGAATCTCTCCTCTGGAGTGTCGGGCGGCCGCCGCGCGCCGTCAAGAGGACCGTACGCCGTCTCACCGGAGCGTCTCACATCGTGGAAGCGGAGGGGCTCCGGCCGCTCATCGCGTCGCCGAGCCCGCGAAGGGGACGCCGGTGACGAGCGGGACGTCCGCTTCCGGGCCCTTCGCCGCCGCGCGGTTCCACAGGCCCTGTTCGGCGAGCCGCGGCAGGACGTTCTCGCCGGACCAGTAGGCCTCCTCCAGGTGCGGGTAGCCGGAGAGCACGAACTCGTCGATGCCCAGGCGGTGGCACTCGGCGATCCGTTCGGCCATCTCGGAGTGGCTGCCGACCAGCGCCGTGCCCGCTCCCCCGCGCACCAGGCCGATGCCGGCCCACAGGTTCGGACTCACGCCCTTCGTCGGTCGTCGGCGGACGTGTGTCTTCGCTCTGCTGCGGCCGCCCGGCGCCGAACCGCTGACGCCGCAGATCGGCGGAGGTCGGGCCCGCGGTGCTCATACGGCGGCCGCCAGGAGGGCGCTGCGGCCGCCGAGGGCGTGGGAGAACTGGTCGACGACCTGGGCCAGGCTCTCGCCTGTGCCCGGTGCGACGGTCAGGGTCCCGTCGTCGGACACGGTGATGTCCTTGTCGAGGGTGAACCAGCCCTGGACGATGTGCGCGGCGCCCATGGAACTGAGCACCGGGCGCAGGGCGTAGTCGATCGCCAGGACGTGTGCCGTGCTCCCGCCCGTCGCCAGGGGCAGGACGGTCTTGCCGGCCAGGGCGTACTGCGGCAGCAGATCCAGCAGGGACTTGAGCAGTCCGGAGTAGGCGGCCTTGTAGACGGGCGTGCCGATCACGACGCCGTCGGCGCGGTCGAACAGCTCGGTCGCCTCGACGATCGCCGGGTGGCGGAAGTCGGCGCCGAGGAGCGCTTCGGCGGGGATGGTGCGGACGTCCAGGGGAATCACGTCATGTCCCTGGGCGGTGAGCCGCCGGTCCAGGTGGCGCAGCAGACGGGCGGTGCGGGAGGCGGGGGACGGACTTCCGGAGACGGACAGGACGGTGGCCATGGCGGACCCTTCGCGAGCATGGGGCGGGTGTGGATCGTGGTGCGCAGGCGTGCGGCGGGAGCGGGGTTGTGCCCCCGAGTGGGCCGTGAACGCTATTCGTTGGTCTTGGGCAGTCCGGGCGGGTTGATCCCGGACGTGGTCACGGCCTCGTCGGACAGGCCCCAGCGCTTGAGGACCTTGGCGTAGGCGCCGTTGCGGATGATCTCGTCGATCGCGTCGGCGAGCGGCTTCACCAGGCCGTTGTCCTTCTTGGTGGTGGCCGCGATGAGGCCCTGGAGCGTGGCGCCGGCGCCGGAGTAGGTTCCGACCACCTCGGTCCTGCCGGTGGTGGCGGCGTGGTAGGCGGCGGTCGGATTGGGGCCCAGGTAGAGGTCGATGCGGCCGGACTGGAGGGCGAGGTAGGTGTCGCTCTCGTTCTGGTAGTACTTGATGTTCACCGGCTTGCGGCCGGCCTTCACGTTGTCCTTGCTCCACCCGACGAGGAGCTTCTCCTGGTTGGTGCCGCTGCCCACGGCGACGGTCCGGCCGGCGACGTCCTCGGGCCCGTCGACCTTCAGCCCGCTGCCCTTCTTCGCCTCGAAGCCCAGGTTGTCCTCGCGGTAGGGGGCGAAGTCGTACTTCTCCTTGCGCTCCTCGGTGTCGGTGATGTTGCTGATGCCGACGTCGTACTTGCCGCTGTCGAGGCCGACGAAGATGTTCTCCCAGGAGACGGTGTTGATGTGCGGCTTCAGGCCGAGCACCTGGGCGACGAGGTGGGCGAGGTCGGGCTCGACGCCGATGACGGTCCTGTTGTCGGTGGCGTAGAAGGTCAGGGGCGCCGCGGAGCCGGAGGAGCTCACGATCTCCAGGGTGCCTCTCCTGCGGATCCGCTCCGGGACCTCGGCTGCCAGGGAGTCGACCTTGGCGGTGGTGACGCGGTTCTGGTCGGGGCTCAGGTTGATCTTCGTGCCGGCGCCCGGCGTGGCGGCGACCTCGGTCGTGCCGCCGTCCTGGGGGTTGGCGCACGCGGCGAGGACGAGGACGGCGGCCAGTGGGAGTCCGACGGCGGCGGTGCGGCGGGTGGACGAGGGGGACATGATCGTGCTCCTTGCTTGCGGAGGAAGCGGGCGGGGCGGGGTGCGGGGGTCAGAGGACCTTGGAGAGGAAGGCGCGGGTGCGTTCGTGCCGCGGGTGGTCCAGCACGGCGGCCGGCGGACCCTGTTCGAGGACGACGCCGTCGTCCATGAACACGACGGTGTCGGCGACTTCGCGGGCGAAGCCGATCTCGTGAGTGACGACGATCATGGTGGTGCCGCTGCCGGCCAGATCCCTGATGACGTCGAGGACCTCGCCGACGAGTTCCGGGTCGAGCGCGGAGGTCGGTTCGTCGAACAGCAGCACCTTCGGTTCGAGGGCGAGCGCGCGGGCGATGGCCACGCGCTGCTGCTGGCCGCCCGACAGTTGGCGCGGATAGG
>NZ_JBEPBI010000453.1:0-3211 GCF_040299045.1 Streptomyces sp. NPDC001027 | reverse complement strand
ACCCCGATTTTTTTGTGTGGTTGTGTGTTTTTCTGAGGTGTGCTCTTCCTATCTGTAACACACCCGGGCCGGCCCGCCCGCAGGCCTTCGGTTCGTCGCCCGCGGCGACGAACGGAAGTCGTTCCTAGAAGGTCAGCTTCCAGCTGTTGAGCTTGCCCGTGTCCTGTGCGGCCGTGTCCTGCACGCGCAGCTTCCACGTGCCGTTGGCGGTCTCGCTGGAGGCGTTCACCGTGAAGGTGGTCACGACGTCGTCCGCCGAGTCGGAGGAGCTGGCCGCCTTCAGCCGGTAGGCCGTGCCGTCGGGCGCGACGAGGTCGATCACCAGGTCGCCGCGGTAGGTGTGGGTGATGTCCACGCCGACCTGGAGGGCGGAGGGGGCGTTGCCCGTGCGGCCGGTGACGGCGATCGAGGACTCGACGGCGGAGCCGTTGTCCGGGATCGCCAGCGCGGTCGTGTTGGAGAAAACGGTTCCCCCCGTGGAGCCGCCGCCGGAGCCGCTCACCGCCTGCACCGTCTTGGCCGCGTCGGCCAGACCCGCGCCGCAGCCGCCGGAGCAGGCGCCGGGCAGCGGGCGGGCGTTGCTCTTGATGGCCGACTCGATCTGCGCCGGGGTCAGCGAGGGGTTCGCCGACTTCATGAGCGCGACCAGGCCCGCGATGTGCGGGGTGGCCATGCTGGTGCCCTGGTAGTAGGCGTACGACTCGCTCGACGGCGTCTTCGTGCCGGAGTTCAGCGTGGAGAGGATGCCGTTCGCGGTGCCGGTGCTGGTCTGGCCGCCGGGCGCCGAGATGTCCACGAGGGAGCCGAAGTTGGAGTACGACGCCTTCGCGCCGCTGCGGTTGGTCGCGGCGACCGAGATGACGTTGTTGCAGTTGCCCGGGTTGTGGTTCGCGACGTTGTCGCTCTCGTTGCCCGCGGCCACGACGACGGTGGTGCCGCGGTTCACGGCGCCGGTGATGGCGCTCTGCGTCGCCGCGGAGCAGGCTCCGTCGCCGCCGAGGCTCATGTTGATGACCTTGGCGACGTTGGAGTTGGCGGGAACACCGGAAACGGTTCCGCCGGACGCCCAGGTGATGGCGTCGATGATGTCGGAGTCGTAACCGCCGCACTTGCCGAGCACGCGGAGCGGGGAGATCTTCGCGCCGTACGCGATGCCCGCGACGCCCTTGCCGTTGTTCGTGACGGCGGCGATGGTGCCGGCCACGTGCGTGCCGTGCCAGGAGGAGGTGCTGGCGGGGATGCCCGAGCCGCACTCGTTGGCGTTGTACCAGTCGCCCGGGTCGGCCGGGTTGGAGTCACGGCCGTCGCCGTCGACGGAGACGGCGGTGTCGGAGACGAAGTCGTAGCCGCCGACGATGTTCGCGGCGAGGTCGGAATGCGCGACGTAACCGGTGTCGATGACGGCGACCGTCACGCCCGCACCCGTTGAGGTGTCCCACGCGCCCGGCACGTTCATGCCGGCGGTGGACTCGAAGAGGTCCCACTGCTTGGCGTACTCGGTGTCGTTCGGGTCGACGGCCTGGGGCTTGTTCAGGCGGTCCGGGACCACGTAGGCGACCTGCGGGTCGGCCTTGTAGCGGGCGACGACGTCGGCGACGTCCGCCTTCGTGAGGTCCTCGCCCAGGTCGATCAGGGCGGCGCCGGTGCCGAGGCGGCGCTGGAAGTCGACGTCCTCGCCGGCCTCCTTGCCCTTGGCGGCGGCGTCGGCCTCGGCGGCCGGGTTGGACGTGGCTTCGGCGACGCCGGACCTGTAGCCGACGATGAGGCGCTCGGCGGGGGCCCCGGGCGCGGCCTCGGTCTGCGCAGCGGGGACGTCGGAGGCCGCGGAGGCGGAGTCCTGGACGGCGACGGCCGAGGCGGTCGAGGCAGCGGTGAGCAGGGCCGCGGAGACCGCGGCGACGGATATGAGCTTCCGTCTCAAGGCAGGGGAGGTGCGCAAGAGCGTGCCTTTCGGTGGCCGGCTCCGGACAGGGCGGAGCGGCGGTCGATTCGCTTCGGCGTCGAAGCGGCGGGGGGTGAATCGAAGAGCAGCGCGGAAGGCCGGCCGGCGCGCGGGGAGCCGATCCGCTCGGGGTCACCTTTGGTTCGGCTGTGAACGAACGATAGGCAAAGGAACGGTCACGCGGATACAGGGGAAACCCTCGACCCGGCGGCCGCTCCCCCGCGGTGCGCGCGATCGGCCGGTGATCGACCGATTTGGCGTGGTGGTACAGGCCAATGGGGCTCTGCGCGCAGGCGGGTTGAACGCGGGCGGCCGCCTTCCCGTACTGACGGCAGACCGTTCCCGCGCCGGCCGAGGAGACGTCCCCGATGCCCCGCACGACCGCACACCGCACCGCGGCGCTGGCCAGCGCCGTCGCAGCGCCGTTCCTGCTGGGCCTGTGGGCCGCCGGACCGGCCCAGGCGCACGGCGCGCCGACCGACCCGGTCAGCCGGGTGTACGCCTGCTCGCCCGAGGGCGGCGCCGACGCCGGGTCGGCGGCCTGCCGTGCGGCCGTCAGGGCCAACGGCACGTCCTTCGCCGCCTGGGACAACCTGCGTGTGGCCGACGTGAACGGCCGTGACCGGCAGACCGTGCCCGACGGGCGGTTGTGCAGCGGAGGCCTGGCCGCGTACCGGGGGCTCGACCTGGCCCGCGCCGACTGGCCGTCCACGCGGCTGAAGCCGGGGGGCACGTTGCGGCTGACGTACGCCTCGACGATCGCGCACGAGGGCACCTTCAAGCTGTATCTGACCAAGCCGGGGTACGACCCGTCGAAACCGCTTACCTGGTCCGATCTGCCGGAGCGCCCGTTCGCCGAGGTGCGGAACCCGGCGTTGACGAACGGCGCCTACCGTTTCACCGCGAAGCTGCCCGCCGACCGGACGGGACGTCAGGTGCTGTACACGATCTGGCAGAACAGCAGCACGCCCGACACGTACTACTCGTGCTCGGACGTGGTGTTCCCGCAAGCGGTTACGGAAGGAAAGACGGACAGCAAGCCCGGGACCCGTACGCCTGCCGCTGCGGCGACGCGCACGGCGTCCTCGAGTCCGAGCGGCAGTGCGGGTCCGACGGCGAGCCCGGTGTCCGCCGGCCCTTCGGCGTCGGCCGCCTCCGACGGCACGCCGGCCCAGGCCGTCGCGGCGCCGCGGAGCACTCCGGTGGCCTCGGACACGGGCGGCTCGGGGCCGTCCGCGCCCATGGTGGCGGGCGGCGCCGCGGCGGTGC
>NZ_JBEPBI010000452.1:0-3239 GCF_040299045.1 Streptomyces sp. NPDC001027 | reverse complement strand
TTCGACGCACCGTCCTGGTTGATCGCCGAACCCCGCACCACCGCCAGCACCTGATGACCCAGCCGACGCGCGTCCGACAACCGCTCCAGCAGCAGGACGCCGACGCCTTCGCCCCAGCCCGTGCCGTCGGCGCCGGCCGCGAAGGGCTTGCAGCGGCCGTCGGGGGCCAGGCCACGCTGACGGCTGAACTCGATGAAGTTGCGCATGCTGGCCATGACGGTGACGCCCCCCGCGACCGCCATCGAGCACTCGCCTGAGCGCAGCGCCCGGACCGCGAGATGGAGGGCGACCAGCGAGGAGGAGCACATCGTGTCGAGGCTGACGGCCGGTCCCTCGAACCCGAAGCTGTAGGAGATGCGGCCTGACAGCACGGCGGCGGATCCGCCGGTCAGCAGGTGTCCTTCGATGCCCTCGGGCGCGCGGGCGCCGTCGGGCGCGTAGGCCTGGTTGCTGGCGCCGACGAACACACCGGTGGAGCTGCCCCGCAGCGTCGTGGGGTCGATGCCGGCCCGTTCGAACGCCTCCCAGGTGGTTTCCAGCAGCAGTCGCTGCTGCGGGTCCATCGCGGTCGCCTCACGCGGCGAGATCTCGAAGAACCCGGCGTCGAACTCGGCCGCGTCGTGCAGGAAGGCGCCCTGGCGGACGTAGCTGGTGCCGATGCGCTCCGGGTCGGGGTCGTACAGCGCCTCGATGTCCCAGCCACGGTCGGTCGGCAGGTCCGAGACGGTGTCGACGCCGTCGGCGACGATCCGCCACAGGTCCTCCGGGCTGCGCACTCCACCGGGCATGTGACAGGCGGTGGCCACGATGGCTATGGGCTCGTGCGCCCGCGTCTCCAGGTCGGTGAGCCTGTGACGGGTCTGTCGCAGGTCCGTGGTGACGCGCTTGAGGTAGTCCCGCAGCTTGTCCTCGGTGTTGTGCGTGTTGGCCATGCCAGTCAGCCCTTCGAGAATCGGGAAGTCGTGTCGGGGGTGCGCTCAGGAGATCCCGAGTTCCTTGTCGATCAGGTCGAACATGTCCTGGTCGGAGGCGCCGACCAGTTCCTCGTCCACGGTCGCGGGGGTGGGTGCGCCGGCGGGCGCCGCCCAGGAGTCGAGCAGGCCGCGCAGCGCCCCGGCGAGTTCCGCCCTGGCGACCGGGTCCGAGGCGGCGCGGTAGGCCGCCTCGATCCCCTTCAGCCGGGGGTCGAGCGCGCTGTCGCGGTCGTCCTCGGGGAAGAGCTCGTCGCCCAGATGGTCGGCGAGGGCCTGCGGCGTCGGGTGGTCGAAGACGAGCGTCGCGGAGAGCTTGGCGCCGAGTGCGGAACCGAGCCGGTTGCGCAGCTCGACAGCGGTCAGGGAATCGAATCCCATGTCCCGGAAGGCCCGGCCGGGCTTGACCACGTCGGCGGCCGCGGAGCCGAGGACCGCGCCCGCGTGCGTCCGGACCAGCTCGGCGAGCCGGCGCTTGCGCTTGGCGGCCGGCAGCGCGGCCAGTTCGCCGCGGAGCCCGTCGGCCACTGTGCTCGCGTCCGCCGTGTGCCCGGCAGCCCCTTCGGCGTTCTGCGCGGCCCGCAGGGCCTGGACGTCGGGGATCTCGTCGATCAGCGGGCGGGGCCCGTGGGCGCAGTACGCGGGCACGAACCGGTCCCAGCGGATGTCCGCCACGACGACGGCGGTCTCGTCCGCCGCCACCGATTCGCGCAGGGCTCGCACGGCGAGCGCCGGCTCCATCGCGGGCACTCCGCGCCGCGCCAGCTGCTCGCCGACCTCGGCGTCGACCATGCCGCCGCCGGCCCAGGCGCCCCACGCGACGGACGTGGCGGGCAGACCGGCGGCGCGTCGCCGTTCGGCGAGCGCGTCGAGGTGGGCGTTGGCCGCCGCGTACGGCCCCTGGCCGCCGTTGCCCCAGACGCCGGCTCCGGAGGAGAAGAGCACGAAGGCGTCCAACGGGCGTGCGCCCAGCAGCTCGTGCAGGTTCTCGGCGCCCACGACCTTGGCGTGCATCAGCTCGACGGCCTCGGCGGCGTCGATCTCCGTGAGCGGCCGCGCGCGGTCGACGGCGCCCGCGGTGTGGACGACGGCGGTCAGGGGGGTCTCCTCCGGGATGCCCCGCATGACAGCGGCAAGCGCGGCGCGGTCGGCCACGTCGCAAGCGGCGATGGTCACCGAACATCCGAGGTCGGTCAGTTCGCGCTCCAGCTCCGCCGCCCCCGGCGCGTCGGGACCGCGCCGGCTGGTCAGCACCAGGTGCTCCGCGCCCTCGCGGGCGAGATCCCTGGCCACATGGGCGCCGAGCGCGCCGGTGCCTCCGGTGATGAGTACGGCGCCTCGCGGCTTCCACACCGGCGCCTCGGCGGAGCCGGCGAGCGGTGAACGCACCATCCTCCGCACGCGCACTCCCCGCGGTCCCGGCCGGAGCGCGAACTCGCTCTCTCCGCCGGACGCCTCGCCTGCCGCAAGCAGCGCGGGCAGCTGCGCAGGCAGCTCGGCGCCGCCGTCCGCCGGGAGGTCCACCAGTCCGCCGGACCGCTCGGGATCGTCCAGCGCGGCCACCCGGAGCAGACCCCACGCGGCGGCCTGGCCGGCGACCGGCTCGTCCTCTCCGTCGACGGCGACGGCTCCACGCGTCAGTGACCACAGTCCGGCGTGGATCGCGTTGTCCGCGAGGGCCTGGCTCAAGGCCAGGGAGCCGAGCACTCCCCTGGTGACGCCCGGGCTGCGCTCGTCCGGTGCGTCATCCATCGCCAGCAGCGACAGCACGCCGGCGGGGCCGTCCCCCGGTTTCACAGCGGCTTCCAGCAGTTCGGCGACGACCGTCCGGTCCGCCCGCTCCGGCACCACGACCACGACGACTCGCGTGGCGTCCTCCAGAACGCGTCGCGTCCGGACCGTCACGTCGTCGTTCGACAGGTCTTCGGGGATGACGAGGAGCCAGGTCCCGTCGAGCGCAGCCCCTTCAGCGAGCCGGTAGGGCCGCCACGCCACCCGGTATCGCCAGCTGTCCAGCTTCGCCCGGCCCTGCCGCCCCCGACGCCAGGCCGACAACGCCGGCAGGACATCGCCCAGACCACCGGCCCCGTCCAACCCGAGCGTGCCCGCCAGCCCTTCGAGGTCGCCTTCCTCGACGGTCCGCCAGAACTCCTCCTCCACCGGATCCGCGCCCACCGCCGGCTTCGGCGCCTCCAGCCAGTAGCGGTCGCGCTGGAACGCATACGTCGGCAACTCCACCCGACACGGCGACAACCCCTCGAACACCGG
>NZ_JBEPBI010000451.1:0-3256 GCF_040299045.1 Streptomyces sp. NPDC001027 | reverse complement strand
ACGTTGTAGGTGAGGGCGCTGAACGACCCGGATGCCGGATCCGCCGCGGCGGCGGGCGTCGCGGTGGCGACGAATCCACCGCAGGTGATGGCCGCGGCCGTGATGCAGGTGAGAAGACGGCGCATGAAGTGGAACTCCTGTGTGTGGGGAGGGGCAGCCGGAACGTACCGCTGGTAACCCGCTTCTGTCGTCGCCTCTGTCGAGGGAGATCAAAACTTGACCGCGTGGTCTAGTCCATGGGGCGGGCTGCGCCTTGCCGCCCGGTGTCGGTCAGATGAACCTCTCGACATGCGTCCGAACGGACGTGTGTTCACGGCCGTTCGGCCCGAAGTCCATGGTGGGGTCCGTGAGGGGCGGCAAGGGGTGGGTGGGTGAGTGGCGGGAGCGGCGGACCGTGCGCATGATCACCGGAATATCTGACGAGTCAGGTATTGTTGGTCCGGTGAACCGCTCGCACCAGGCGGGCGCCACACCTTTCTGCCGAGGTCCTCGATGAAGCTGATCTACGTTTTCGACGCCTACTGCGGTTGGTCGCACGGCTTCTCCCCGACGCTTCGCGAGGTGACCTCGCGGCATCCGGAGCTCGCCGTCGAGGTCGTCTCCGGAGGCCTGTTCACCGGATCGCGCCGGGTGCCGATCCGCGAGTTCGGGTATGTCCAGGGCGCCAACGCCACGATCGCCGAGCTGACCGGCGTCGAGTTCGGCGAGGCGTACGAGAAGCTGATCGCCGACGGCTCGTTCGTGATGGACTCCGAGGCCGCCGCCCGAGGGGTCGCCGCCCTGCGGCAGACCGCTCCCGAGCGCGCGGCGGAACTGGCCATGGCTCTGCAGCACGCCTTCTACGTCGACGGCCTCAGCCTCTCCGACCCGGAGACCTACCGGAAGCTCGCCGCGCAGGCGGGCCTGAGTGCGGCGGATGCCGCAGCCGCCTTCGAGGCGCCCGGGACGCGGACGGCGGCCGAAGCCGACTTCACGCGTGCCGCCGGACTGGGCGTCGACGGCTTCCCCACCCTCCTCGCCGTCGACGGGGAGCGCACGACCGCGCTGGCCCGTGGCCGAGCCACCGCCGACGACGTGGAGCGCCGCCTCGCGGCGTTCTCCGCCGCCCGCCCCTCCTGACCCGCCCCGTCCCCGACCGCCGCCCCCGTCCCTGACCGCTGCTCTGTCCCTGCTCACCGCTCCGTCCCCGATCACCCCCGAAGGAACCGTCATGAGCACGCTCGACTTCAAGATCCTCGACCTGGACTTCCCCGCCGGCAGCAAGAACAAGACCGCCACCCTCGTCACCGGCGAGAGCGAGGCGCTGCTGGTCGACGCCGCCTTCACCCGCGCCGACGGGCACCGCCTGGCCGCCGAGGCCCTCGACTCCGGCAAGCGCCTGACCACCGTCTTCGTCAGCCACGCCGACCCCGACTTCTACTTCGGCGCGGAGGTCGTCGCCGAAGCCTTCCCGGACGCGACGTTCGTCGCCACCCCGCTCGTCATCGAGCACATCCAGCACTCCTACGAGGGCAAGCTCAAGGCGTGGGCGGCGCTCGGCGCCAACCTGCCCACCCGCCTGGTGGACCTCGAGCCCCTCACCGGGGACCTCACCCTGGAAGGCCACACCTTCGAGCTCAAGGGCGGCCCGGCCGCGCTGCCGGACCGCCACTACCTCTGGCAGGCCGAGCACCGCGCCCTGCTCGGCGGCGTCCTGCTCTTCCAGCAGGAGCACGTCTGGGTCGCCGACACGCCCACCCCCGACGACCGCGCCGCCTGGGTCGACCTGCTCGGCGAGATGGCCGCCCTGAGCCCGGAGCTGGTCGTGCCGGGTCACCGCCTGCCCGGGGCCGCCGCGGACGCCACCGCGATCACCGCCACCCGCGACTACCTGCTCGCCTTCGAGGAGGAGCTCGGCAGGGCCGCCGACGGCGCGGCCCTGACCGAGGCGCTCGTGGCCCGCTACCCCGACCACGGCATGCTCATCGCCGCCCAGATCGGCGCGAAGGTCGCCAAGGGCGAAATGAAGTGGGGCTGACATGAGCGAGTTCGCGACCTCCGCCGCCCCCGCAGACGTCGTACGCCGCCAGTACCTGGCCTCCGCGGCAGGTGACCTGGAAGCCCTCCGGGCCACCCTCGCCCCGGACGTCGAGTGGACGGAGATGGCCGGCTTCCCCCTCGCCGGCACCTACCGCACTCCCGACGGCGTCACCGCCAACGTGATGGAACGGCTCGGCAAGGACTGGACCGGCTGGACCGCCCACGACGACACCTACGTCGTCGACGGCGAGAACGTCGTCGTCCTGGCTCGCTACACCGCCGTCAACAACGCCACGGGCAAGGCGATCGACGTCCGGGTGGCGCACCACTTCGTCGTGCGCGGCGGACTCATCGTCCGCTTCGAGCAGTTCGTCGACACCGCGCTCGTCCGCGACGCGATGACCGCCTGAGCCGCACGCCTGCTCGACCGCTGCACGACCGACGCCGTCGCCGACGTCGTGGGAAGGCCCTCAAGGGCCGGGCCCCCGGGCGTCGGAGACGGCGCCCGGGGGCCCGGCGGGGTCAGGCGACGGTTCCCGTCACCGAGCCTGCGTTCTTGAGCACCCGGTAGGTCACGGCGGCGCCGCGCCAGAAGTGGAAGACGAGCGTTGCCTGCGCGTTGTCCCGCAGCGCATGGAGGAAGTCCGGGGTGAGCCGCCGCACCGGCCGGGCGCGTCACTCGGTGGTGCGCAGTGCCTTCCAGGTGTCGGGTCTCACGACGCCGTTGGCCCTGAGACCCCGGTCGCTCTGGAAGGTCTGGACCGCGGCCTGCGTGCCGGTGCCGAACTCGCCGGCCGCGTCGGTGCTCGCCTCGCCGTATCCGCGCTCGGTCAGCATGCACTGAACCTGTTGCACGCGTTTGCCCGTGTCGCCGAGGCGGGTGCGCGCCTTGCCGGAGTAGTACGTGCACTCGGAGAGCCAGGGCGCCGGGTCGGTCACGGCGGACGGGGCGGCGGTGGACGGTGTGGCGGAGGGGGAGCCGTCCGGAGCGGTCCCGGGAGCGGAGGCGCTGACGCGTCGCCCGGCGGGGGAGCCCGACGGCTCGGCCTCTGGGGTGGCGGCGCCGGTCGCGCCGCCGCGGTTCTCGACGGCCGCACCGTCCACGTCGGGGCGGGCGGGTGCGCTCGTTCCCCGTGGGGTCGGTGTCGTGGAAGCGACGCCGGGTCCGACGTCGACGGCCGTGGCGACGCCGGCTTTCGGGGAGGCGGTGGCGGGATGATCCTGACCCGTGAGCAGG
>NZ_JBEPBI010000450.1:0-3264 GCF_040299045.1 Streptomyces sp. NPDC001027 | reverse complement strand
CGCCGTAGTAGCGGCGGCCGGGGTAGCCCTCGGCGTACTTGTTGGTGAGGACCGAGCCCTGCGCCTCCAGGACCGCCACCGGGGCGAAGTTCTCCGAGGCGATCATCTCCAGCGTGGACTGCTGGCGGTTGAGTTCGGCGTCGACCGCGGCGGCGACCTCGGGGTCGAGGTCGTGCAGGGACTGGTTGAACAGGGTCATCGGCGCTCTCCTGTGCGGGTTCCGGAGGGAGGAGGTGGGACGCTCACGAGCGGGGCGCTCAGGACACGGCGACCGCGGCGGCGGGGACGAGCGTGCGGCGAAGCCGGTTGAAGAGCTTCGGCTGGTTGAGGGACAGCACGGCCACGGGGTCGGCGTCGTGCCGGTAGACGGCCGTGAACGTACGGCTGTCGAGGTCGCCCTCGACGACCTCGGGTTCCGCGCCCGGGACGACGTACCCGGCGAGCTGGATGCGCGTGCGGTACTGGTCGGACCAGAAGTAGGGGGCGGTGAGCGGGGCCGGAGCGGACACGCCGGTCAGCAGGGTCCGGGCGGCGGTCCTCGCCTGCTCGGTGGCGTTGCTCCAGTGCTCGATGCGGGCGTGGCGTCCGGTGAAGGGGTGGGGGCAGCGGGCCACGTCGCCGACGGCGACGACGCCCGGGACGGTGGTCGCGCAGCCGGAGTCGCACACCACGCCGTCGTCCACCAGGACCCCGGAGCCCGCGAGCCAGTCGGTGTTGGGCCGCACGCCCACGCCGGCCACGACGACGTCGGCGGGCAGCACCCGCCCGTCCGCCAGCCGTACGCCGGTGACCCGGTCCTGGCCGAGCAGTTCGGCCACGCCGACGCCGCACAGCAGGTGGACGCCGTGATCGGTATGCAGGGAGGAGCAGACCAGGCCCATCGTGCGGCCGAGTTGGCGCTCCAGCGGCACGTCGGCCGCCTCGACGAGGGTGACGCGCAGGCCGAGCCGGTGGGCGGTGGAGGCCACCTCGGCGCCGATGAAGCCCGCGCCGATGACGACGACCCTGGGCAGGCCGTCCAGCAACTCGGCCCGCAGGGCGAGGGCGTCGTCCAGGGTGCGCAGGGTGTGGACGCCGGCCCGCCCGTCGGATCCGGGGAGCGTGCGGGGGCTCGCGCCGGTCGCGACGACCACGCCCTGGGTGCGCACCTGCCGGCCGCCGGCCAGGGTGACGGTGCGGGAGACGGGGTCGAGACGGACCGCGCGTTCGCCCAGCAGCCAGTGCACGTCCAGCTCGTCGTACTCGTCGGCGTCACCGAGGGCGAGCGCGTCGGCGTCGACGTCGCCCTTGAGGAAGTCCTTGGACAGCGGAGGGCGGTCGTAGGGGGTGTGGCGCTCCTCCCCCACGACGACGATCTCGCCGTCGTAGCCCTCCGCACGCAGCGCGCGGACCGTGCTCAGGCCCGCCAGCGACGCTCCGACGACGGTGATGCTCCTCATGCGGGCTCCTGACGAGAGGTGTCTCATATCGCACAACGACTCGCGTTATGCGCAACATGGTTTCGGTGGAATTCGGGAGTGTCAAGAGGACGGACCGTCGATTGTCTCTCATGACACTCCGCGTTGCGCTGGTTGCAACACACTCCCCACGACCGTCCACCTGCCGGAGGAATCGGAGCGGCAGGTCCGAGCGGCAGGCGGACGGGCGTCCGCGGGGGCGCCGCGAGGTCAGTGCCCGGGTCCGACGTCGAGCTTGTTCTGGAGCCAGGTGTGGAACTCGCCGATGTGGTGCTCGCTGGGCACCAGCACGCCGCCCTTGGCGTACGCCCTCGAGCTCATCGCCGGCTGGGTGCGCTCGCAGGCGTCGAAGTCCTGCTGGTTCACGCGGTGGAACAGCTCCACCGAACGCTCCACGTCCTTGCCGCTCTCCACGACGTGCGGCAGGTACAGCCAGTCGCATTCGACCACCGTGCGGTCGGCCGCCATCGGGTACATCCGGTGGACGATCACGTGGTCGGGGACGAGGTTGACGAACACCTGCGGCCGGACGGTGATCGCGTAGTAGCGGCGGTCCTGGTCCTCGGCGACCCCCGGGATGCGGTCCAGGCCCTCGGAGCCGTCGACGGTGAAGCCCTGGACGTCCGCGCCGAACTCGGCGCCGTGCCCCACGTAGTACTGGGCGGCGTAGCCGTCGGCGAACTCCGGGAGCACCTCGGTCAGTTCGGGGTGGATCGTGGCGCAGTGGTAGCACTCCATGAAGTTCTCGATGATGAGCTTCCAGTTCGCCTTCACGTCGTACGTGATCCGACGTCCCACCGACAGGTTGTCGACGTCGTAGCGCTCGATCGACTCCAGGTCGCCGAGCCGCTCGACGACCGCGCCCAGCACGTCCGCCTCGAAGGACGGCGGCTCGTCGGCGAGGCAGACCCACACATAGCCGAGCCACTCCCGCACATGGACGTCGACCAGGCCGTACTCGGTCCGGTCGATGTCCGGCATCGAGGTCAGGTTGGGCGCCGCGACCAGCTTGCCGTCCAGGCCGTACGTCCACGCGTGGTAGGGGCACTGGAAGGCTCGCTTGACCTCGCCGGACTCCTCGGTGCAGAGCTTGGCCCCGCGGTGCCGGCAGATGTTGAGGAACGCCTTGATCGACCCGTCCCGGGAACGGGAGACGAGGACGCTCTCCCGTCCGACCTGGTAGGTACGGAAGGCGCCGGGCTTGGCCAGCTCGGAGGCGCGGGTCACGCAGAACCACATGGCCTCGAAGACCCGCTCCTGCTCCTGGGCGAAGACCGCGGGGTCCGTGTAGTACTCGCCGGGCAGCGTGGGGATCAGGCTGGGCGGCAGGTTGGTGAGGGTCATCGAGTCACCTTCGGAGAATTCGGGAAGCGGTGGCGGGGCCGTCGAGGTCGAACGTCCGGGAGGTCACGAGGCGCTCGACGCGGGGGCGGTCACAGGACCACCACCGAACGCAGGACGTCGCCGCGGTGCATCTTGGCGAACGCGGCCTCGACGTCGTCCAGACCGACGGTCTCGGTGACGAACTCGCCGAGGTCGAAGCGGCCCTGGAGGTAGAGGTCGATCAGGGCGGGGAAATCACGGGAGGGCAGGCAGTCGCCGTACCAGGAGGACTTCAGTGCGCCGCCGCGTCCGAAGACGTCCAGCAGCGGCAGTTCGAGCTTCGGCCCGGGGGTGGGGACGCCCACCAGGACGGCGGTGCCGGCCAGGTCGCGGGCGTGGAAGGCCTGCTCGAAGGTCTCGGGGCGGCCCACCGCGTCCACGACGACGTCGGCGCCGAAGCCGCCGGTGAGCTCGCGGATCGCCT
>NZ_JBEPBI010000449.1:0-3279 GCF_040299045.1 Streptomyces sp. NPDC001027 | reverse complement strand
CCTGGGGCCTGCTCCCAGGTACCGGGAGCCTCCCACGCCACCTGGGAGTGCCTCGGCCAGAAGATCCCGGCCGTTGACGATCGGGCGGACCTCCACGCCGCCCTCGTCGGGCGGAGGGCACACGATGCTCAGACGGAGAAGGTCCGGTCTCGTGGTCATCGGCCAATGATCGCGGAGCCGGCTCGCGACTGTCATGTGGATTCGCGTGGCCTGCGCTGTGGGCGGCAGTTCGGGCCGCCTTCAGGCACGCCGGCCTCGGACGCCCCTCCGGAACGACGGGACGGCAGCCTGGGGGAATTACGAGAAGCAGTCCGCCCGGCAGTTCAGCTGATGACCGGGCTGCGGCGTTCGACCAGTACCACGTCGCGCCACTGACCGTCGTGCCGGCCGATGCGCTCGCGGGTGCCGATGACCCGGAACCCGGCCCGCTCGTGCAAGGCCAGACTCGCGGTGTTCTCGGGGAAGACGCCGGACTGGACCGTCCAGACGCCCGCGGCCTCGGTGGAGGCGATCAGGGCCGTCAGCAGGGCCGAGCCGACACCGCGGCCGCGGGCGCCGGGATGGACGTAGACGGAGTGCTCGACGACTCCGGCGTACGCGCACCGGTCGGACACCGGCACCACCGCTGCCCAGCCCACCACTTGGTCGTCGTCGAGGGCCACGAGGCGGTGCTCGGGCAGCTTGGCCGCGTCGAAGGCCTCCCAGGTCGGAGCCGCGGTCTCGAAGGTGGCGTTGTGCTCGTCGATGCCGAGTTGGTAGATCGAGAGCACGGCTGCGGCGTGATCGGGCTGCATCGCCGTGACGCGCACGCCGGTGGCCGTGCTCACGGCGTCGCCTCGATGCCGAGTTCGGCGAGCAGGCCGCGGATGCGCCGCTCGATCTCGTCGCGGATCGGCCGGACGGCCTGGACCCCCTGTCCGGCGGGGTCGTCCAGCTTCCAGTCCAGGTACCGCTTGCCCGGGAAGCAGGGGCAGGCGTCCCCGCAGCCCATCGTGATGACCACGTCGGAGGCCTGCACCGCCTCGACGGTGAGGACCTTCGGGGTCTCGGCGGAGATGTCGATGCCGCTCTCCTTCATGGCATCCACCACGGAGGGGTTCACGGCGTCGGCGGGGGCTGAGCCGGCGGAGCGGACCTGGACCTTCTCGCCGGCGAGGTGGGCGAGGAAGGCGGCGGCCATCTGGGAACGGCCGGCGTTGTGCACGCAGACGAACAGCACGGACGGGGCGGCGGGAGTGCTCATGAGGACACGGCGCTTTCTTCTGCAGGTCGGGCGGGTGCGGCGAGCTGCTGCTCGCCGTGCGGGACGACAACCTCGTCCCCGGGCACCGGCGTTGGGCGTCCGAAGGTCACGGCGACCAGGGCCAGGCCGACGACGGCGCCGGCGAGCTGGGCGGCGAGGAACGGCGCCACGGAGGCGGGGGCGATGCCGGCGAAGGTGTCGGTGAAGGCCCGGCCGATGGTCACCGCCGGATTGGCGAAGCTGGTGGACGAGGTGAACCAGTAGGCGGCGCCGATGTAGGAGGCGACCGCGACCGGCGCCAGGTGCGCGCGGCCGGCGCGCGCCAGCCCGAAGATCAGCCAGACCAGTCCCGCGGTGGCGACCGCTTCGCCCAGCCACAGATGTCCCGCGGACCGGTCGTGCGTCGACCACTGCACCAGCGGCCGGGCGAACATGGCGTCGGCGAGGACCGCGCCGCCGATCGCCCCGGCGATCTGGGCGGGCACGTACGCGGCCGCCTCCCGCGGGCTGGGACCGTCGCCGCTGCGGCGCCCGGCGAACCAGGCGGCCAGCGTCACGACGGGGTTGAGGTGCGCCCCGGAGACCGAGCCGAGCAGGGCGACGAGCACGCCCAGGCCGAACACGGTCGCCAGCGAGTTGGCCAGCAGCTGCACGCCGACGTCGCGGGTCAGCTGGGTTGCCTGAATCCCCGAGCCGACCACCACCGCCGCCAGCGCCGCCGTGCCGACGGCCTCGGCAGCCGCCCGCCGCGCGAGAGGGACCGGCGCGCTCACGCGGACGCCTTCACGGGCACGGCCGGGGTCTCGAGGAGAGCGGACAGCTTGGCCAGGGCCTCGGGAAGCATCCAGTAGTACACCCAGGTCCCCCGCCGTTCGGAGCCGACCAGCCCGGCCTCGCGCAGCACCTTCAGGTGGTGGGAGATGGTCGGCTGGGAGACCTCGAACGGGCCGACCAGGTCGCACACGTACGCCTCCCCGCCCTCGTGCGAGGCGATCAGGGACAGCAGCCGCAGCCGGATCGGGTCGGACAGGGCCTTGAACATCCGCGACAGCTCGGCCGCGTCCACTTCGCCCAGCGGTTCACGGACCATCGGGGCGCAGCACGCCTCGTCCTGGCCGAGCACCGGCAGATCAGCTTGTTTCGACATATCTCTATGTTGACGGATGTCTATCAAGGTGGCAACCTCAACTGTATCGACAGCCGTCGATATAGTCTCGTCTCGAATGGGAGACCGCCATGTCCCGAGTCCAGCTCGCCCTGCGCGTCGCCGATCTGGAAGGCTCGATCGCCTTCTACTCCAGGCTGTTCGGCGCCGAGCCCGCCAAGCGACGCGAGGGCTACGCCAACTTCGCGATCACCGAGCCCCCGCTGAAGCTGGTCCTCATCGAGGGCGAGGCCGGCGAGGAGACCCGCCTGGACCACCTCGGCGTCGAGGTCGCCAGCACCGAGGAGGTCAACGCCGCCACGACCCGCCTGAAGGAATCGGGCCTGGCCGCCTTCGAGGAGAACGACACCTCCTGCTGCTACGCGCTGCAGGACAAGGTGTGGGTGACCGGCCCGGGCAACGAGCCGTGGGAGGTGTACGTGGTCAAGGCCGACGCCGACACCCTGGAGAAGGCCGACGCCGCCCCGGACGCGTGCTGCGGCGCCACCGCCTGCTGCACTCCCGCGGAGCAGACCCTCGATCCCGCGCAGAGCCCGGCGGAGGCGAAGGCCGCCGCCGGGTGCGGCTGCGCGAGCTGACCGGCTGCCTTCCGGCGGCGCCTGCGCCGACAGCACGCCCACGACCGCACGCTGGCCGGCGAGCTGCCGGCACAGGCGGCTGTTCTCCACGGTGACCCGGCGCAGGGCGCCGACCAGCGATCCGACGTCCACCTTCAGCTGGGCGGTGATCTCTTCGGCGGCCCGCAGCGCTTCGAGCCGCCGGACCTGCCGGCGCAGCCGCTCCGGGTCGCTCAGGATGTCCCGGGCCTGGCGGTGGATGCAGATCGACCCGGCGAAGGCGGGGTCTGAGCGCCGGCGCGGATCGCGCGCGG
>NZ_JBEPBI010000448.1:0-3308 GCF_040299045.1 Streptomyces sp. NPDC001027 | reverse complement strand
TTCGGACCGGCCCGCCCTGCGCCCCCGCGGCGCGGAGCGCGAGATCGAGGCCGTCGCCCGTCTCTGCGAGCAGCGCATCAGCGAAGCCGCCCAGCGGGCGGGGCAGGCAGGCGGCGACGCGACGCAGCGACGCAGCGCCCTCGGCTCCCTGCTGCGCGTCCTCGGCTCGCTCGAATGGCGGCTCGCCGAACGGCAGTTCATCCTCGGCGACGCCCTCACCCTCGCCGACGTGCACCTGTGGGTCGCCCTCGTGCAGCTCGACACCGTTCACCGCCTGCACCTGGACGCCGCCGCCGTCCACCGCATCGCCGAGCATCCGCACCTGTGGTCCTACGCGCGCCGTCTCGCCGCCCACCCCGCCTTCGGCGCCCACCTCGACCTGGACGGCATCGCCCGTCGGCACCACGCCCGCTGCCGGGGACTGGAGGCCGCGGGAGCCGCCGTGCAGATCCTGGACTGGGCCGGGCACATTCCCCCGCCCGCCCCGGGCCGGGCCCTTCAGCACGGGCCGACCGGTTTCACGCAACCGCAATACGCCCTCCATCTCCGCCCGTCCCCCTCCGCCTAGGCTGCCAGGACACGAGGCCCACACCGCCGCGGTCACGCCGGCGTCCGAGGGCAGGCCACCAGCCACACGAGAAGCGGAGGTGACGGCATGTCACGTGTCACCTCCGGGTCCGCCCCGGCTTCGACGACGTGCCGCACGGCGGGCCGCGTCAGCCTGCACGCCCGACGCCACATCGACCTGCAGCGGGTGGCCGCAGCCCTCTGTCGCTGCTGACCTGTTCCAACTCGTCGACCCTCCGCAGCGAGGACGCTCCCGCACGGTCGACCAGGAAGGCGTTCCCCTCGTGTCCGCACCACCCTCACCCCACCTCGCCGTGGCACTCGACGCCCGTCCGTCCCGACCCGCGCGTGGAGCAGCCGCAGCAGTGGCGCCCGCACCCGCCGACCGCTGAGGAGCGACACCCGATCATGTCCGGCATACCTCTCGGAGTCCTCGACCTCGTCCCGATCCCCTCCGGCGCGACCGCCGCGCAGGCGCTCCGCAACACCGTCGACCTCGCCCGGCAGACCGAGCGGTTCGGCTACAGCCGCTACTGGTTCGCCGAACACCACCTCAACCCGGGCGTGGCCGGCGCCTCCCCGGCGGTCGTCCTGGCGCTGACCGCCTCCGCGACCTCCACCATCAGGATCGGATCCGGCGCAGTCCAGCTCGGACACCGCACCGCCCTGTCCACCGTGGAGGAGTTCGGACTCATCGACGCACTGCACCCCGGACGGCTGGACCTGGGCCTGGGACGCTCCGGCGGACGTCCCCCCGGACAGACGACGCGGCCCCGGCCGACGACGACCCCCGTCGTCGACGGGCAGACCCCCAACGGGCTGAGGATCCCGCCGCGGTTCTCCTACGAGCACCTCATCGGCTCACCCCGGGTCCTGCTCCAGCAGCACCTTCTGCACCAGCCCGGCGCTCGCGCCCAGGACTACGGCGAGCAGGTCGACGACATCCTCGCGCTGCTGCGCGGCGACTACCGTTCCGCGGACGGCGCCGAGGCACACGCCGTCCCGGGCGAGGGCGCCGAGGTGGAGGTGTGGATCCTCGGCAGCAGCGGCGGACTCAGCGCCGACGTCGCAGGCCGCAACGGACTGCGCTTCGCAGCCAACTACCACGTCAGCCCGGCCACCGTCCTCGAGGCGGCCGAGGGGTACCGCGCCGCGTTCCAGCCGTCCGACCACCTCGACAAGCCCTACGTCAGCGTGTCCGCCGACGTCGTCGTCGCAAAGGACGACGCGACCGCACGCGAACTCGCCACCGGCTACGGTCCGTGGGTGCGCAGCATCCGCACCGCCGAGGGCGCCATTCCCTTCCCGACCCCGGACGAGGCCCGCGCCCACCCCTGGACCGACGCCGACCGGGCGCTGGTCGCCGATCGCGTCGACACCCAGTTCGTCGGCTCGCCGGCCCGCGTCGCCGACCAGCTCGAACGACTTCAGGAGGCCACCGCCGCAGACGAGCTGATCATCACCACCATCACCCACGACCACGCCGACCGGGTGCGCTCCTACCGACTGCTCGCGCAGGAGTGGCAGCGCCGGTGAGCGGGCCGCCCCGGCCGACCGTCGCCGGCGGCCTCCGCGTGGGGCGCTTCTCCTCGGGCTACGGGGCGATGGGCAGGCGCCGTTTGTGGTCCGTGAGGCGGTAGCGGTCGACGATCGTCCCGAAGACGCGCTCCGTGACGGGCCTGCCCTCCAGGAAGTCGTCGATCTCGTCGTAGGCGACGCCCAGCGCGTCCTCGTCGGCCTTGCCCGGGTCGAGGGTCTCCAGGTCGGCCGTGGGAACCTTCCGCACCAGTTCGGCCGGCGCCCCCAGTGCGTCCGCCACGGATCGCACCCGGCGTTTGGTCAGCCCGGACAACGGGACGAGGTCGGCCGCGCCGTCGCCGAACTTGGTGAAGAAGCCGGAGACCGCCTCGGCGGCGTGATCGGTGCCGACGACCAGGCCGTGGTGCGCGCCGGCCACCGCGTACTGGGCGATCATGCGCTGCCTGGCCTTGATGTTGCCGTGCACGAAGTCCTCGTGACCGGCGTTCCGGAAGGTGACGTCGGTGGCCCGAAGCGCCTCGAGCGCGGCGTCGCTCGCGGGTTTGACGTCCACCGTCAGCACCCGGTCGGGGCGGATGAAGGAGAGAGCGAGCTGGGCGTGGTGCTCATCGGCCTGGACTCCGTAGGGCAGCCGCATCGCGTAGAACCGAGCGTCCTGCCCGCCGTCCCGGACCCGTTCGACCGCGAGCTGGCACAGCCGGCCCGCGGTCGTGGAGTCGACGCCGCCGCTGATGCCGAGCACGAGGGAGGACAGTCCGGTGGCGGTCAGCCGCTCCGCGAGGAAGGCCACCCGGCGCTCGACCTCTGCCTCGACCTCGAAGCTCGCGGCGACCTGGAGTTCCCTGGCGATCTCCTGCTGCAGGGCGAGGGGCTCGGCATCGTTCAAGACTGCTCCTTGGGCTCGTTGTTCTCGTTCGCATGGCGCCGGCGCAGCCGCACCGGCGGGGGACACCGTGAGGTCCGGGGTCCCCCGGATCACTGTCGGCCATGCGTCGGACATCGGACGCGAGGCGCTCCCGTAACCGGTGTCACCGGTGAGTACGGCAGGCAGGGCGCCGGCGCTGCCCGAGGTCACCGCACCACCGGGGACGCCGACGCCGTGAGCGTCCGGCCGAGAACGTCATCCCGGCCCGCGTCAGAGGCGACCCGGGCCGGGGGCGACGTCCGCCGTGCCGTTGCCGCTGTCGGGGCGCCGCGGGGGC
>NZ_JBEPBI010000447.1:0-3332 GCF_040299045.1 Streptomyces sp. NPDC001027 | reverse complement strand
GGCACCCGCACCATCATCGAGGCCTTCGAGAACTCCGGCGTGCCGGTGCGAGAGCTGATCATCGCGGGCGGCCTGACGAAGAACGAGCTGCTGATGCAGATCTACGCCGACGTCACCCGCCTGCCCCTCGGCGTCATCGACTCTGCCCAGGGACCGGCCCTCGGCGCGGCGATGCACGCGGCCGTCGCGGCCGGCTCCTACCCCGACATCAGGGCCGCCGCCCAGGCCATGGGCAAGGCCCGCCCCGCGGTCTACCTGCCCGACCCCGAGCGGGCCGAGGCCTACGACCGTCTGTTCGCCGAGTACCGACTCCTGCACGACTACTTCGGTCGTGGCGCCAACGAGGTCATGCACCGTCTGCGCCGCATCCGCGCCGAAGCATCCGCCTGAGAACGTCGCCCCCCTGCGCGGTGACCGTCACCGCCTTCTCCTCTGTGGTCATCATTCCCGAAAGGAAACGTCCGACATGGAAGCCAACGCCACCCCGTACCCCGACCACGAGGTCTGGTTTCTCACCGGCAGCCAGGGCCTGTACGGCGACGACGTCCTGCAGCAGGTGGCCGACCAGTCCCGGAGCATCTCCGAGACCCTCGCTCACCCCGGTGAGATCCCGGTGCGGATCGTGTGGAAGCCGGTGCTGACCGACGCCGACGCGATCCGGCGGATGTGCCAGGAGGCCTCGGCCTCCGACGCCTGCGTCGGCGTGATCGTGTGGATGCACACCTTCTCCCCGGCGAAGATGTGGATCGCCGGGCTCAGCGCCCTGGACCGGCCGCTGCTGCACCTGCACACCCAGTACAACCTGTCGCTGCCCTGGCCGAGCATCGACATGGACTTCATGAACCTCAACCAGGCCGCGCACGGCGACCGCGAGTTCGGCCACATCGAGTCCCGCGTGGGCGTCGACCGCAAGATCGTCGCCGGTCACGCCACCGACCCCCGTGTGGTGCGCCGCGTCGCCGCCTGGGCCCGCGCCGCCGTCGGCCGCCACACCGCGCGCACCCTGCGCCTGGCCCGCTTCGGCGACAACATGCGCGACGTCGCCGTCACCGAGGGCGACAAGGTCGAGGCCCAGCTGCGGTTCGGGTTCTCCGTCAACACCTACGGCGTCAACGACCTGGTCGCCGTCGTCGACGCCGTGCCGGACAAGGACGTCGCCGAACTCGCCGCCGAGTACACCGACTCCTACGACGTCGCCGAGGCCCTGCGGCCCGGCGGCGACCAGCACGACTCCCTGCTGTACGCGGCCCGTATCGAAGCAGGCCTGCGCGCCTTCCTCACCGACGGCGGCTTCACCGCCTTCACCACCAACTTCGAGGACCTCGGCGGCCTGCGCCAGCTGCCCGGCATCGCCGTCCAGCGCCTCATGGCCGACGGCTACGGCTTCGGCGGCGAGGGCGACTGGAAGACCTCCGCCCTGCTGCGCACGGTGAAGGTCATGGGCGTCGGCAGCCCCGGCGGCACCAGCTTCATGGAGGACTACACCTACCACCTCGGCCCCGGCAAGCCGTGCGTCCTCGGCGCCCACATGCTCGAGGTCTGCCCCTCCATCGCCGCCGGCCGCCCCAGCGCCGAGATCCACCCGCTCTCCATCGGCGGCCGCGAGGACCCCGTCCGGCTCGTCTTCAACGCCGCCGAGGGCCCCGCCGTCGTCGTCGGGCTCTCCGACCTCGGCGACCGCTTCCGCCTCACCGCGAACGCCGTCGACGTCATCGCCCCGAGCGAGCCGCTGCGCCGTCTGCCGGTGGCGCGTGCCGTGTGGGAGCCCCGCCCGTCGCTGGCCGAGTCCGCGGAGAGCTGGCTGCTCGCCGGCGCCCCGCACCACACCGTGCTCACCTCGGCCGTGGGTCTGGAGACGCTCACCGACTACGCCGCCATGACCGGCGTCGAGCTGCTCACCATCGACGAGAACACCACCACCGAGCAGTTCGCCAAGGAAGTCCGCTGGAACGCCGCCTACCACCGTCTCGCCCAGGCGCTGTGAGGTCGTCCGCCATGGCTCTGATCCGCATGCAAGGAGGAAGCCGATGACCGCACGAGTGCGCGACGGTCTGCGGCAAGAGGTGCTGGACGCCAACCTGACCATCCCTCAGGTCGGTCTGGCGACGCTGACCTGGGGAAACGTCAGCGGCGTCGACCGTGAGGCGGGCGTCTTCGTCATCAAGCCCTCCGGCGTCCCCTACGAGGACCTCGGTCTCGACGACCTGGTGACCGTCCGCCTGTCCGACGGCGCCGTCGTCGACGGGCGGCTGCGGCCCTCCACCGACACCGAGACCCACCGCTGCCTCTACCTCGCCTTCCCCTCCATCGGCGGCGTCACCCACACCCACTCCACCCGCGCCGTCGCCTTCGCCCAGGCCCGCCGTGACATCCCCGTGCTCGGCACCACCCACGCCGACACCTTCAACGGCCCGATCCCGGTCACCCCGGACCTCACCGCCGAGCAGTGCGCGAAGGACTACGAGTACAACACCGGCCGGGTCATCGTGGACCTGCTCGAGGAGGACGACCAGCGGGCCGTCGAAGTGCCCGCGGCCCTGGTGGCCAACCACGGCCCGTTCACCTGGGGATCGACCGCGCGCAAGTCACTCGAGCACGCGATCATCTGCGAAGCCGTCGCCGACATCGCCCTGCACACCTTCGCGCTGTCCCCGACGGCCCCGCCGCCTCCTCACCTGCTCAACCGCCACTACACCCGCAAGCACGGCCCCGACGCCTACTACGGCAACCCGGCGCCCACACCCTCCTGACCGACCCCACGACCCGACAACCCGAGAACCTGGGGTCCCGACGGCCCGACGGCGCAATCACGCAGAACCGCTGAACGGCTCGTCGATCCAACGGCCGGCTGACCGACTGGTCGGCCGGCCGTCCGGCTGACCGGCCGGTCCCCTCCGGTCGGCCGGTGCTCGCCGATCGGCCAGGCCGACCGACCGGCCTGTTCCCTGATATACCTGTCGCACGAGCGTCTGCGCCGGTCCCCTCCGCCACTTGACTCCGGCATTGTGACCGGTCACACTCATCGCATGAATGTGACCGGTCACATGAGCCCCGACCCCCGCTCTCCCGGACGGGAACCGCGCAAAGCCGCGAGCATTCGCGATGTCGCACGCGCTGCGGGCGTCTCGTACCAGACCGTCTCCCGGGTGATCAACGCTCACCCCAACGTTCGCGAGGAGACGCGCCGCCGTGTCGAGGCGGCCATCGAGAGCCTGGGATTCCGACGCAACCCGACCGCGTTCGCCCTCGCCGGCGGCGTGACCCGGTCCCTCACCGTCCTGACGTCGAACACGACCCTCCACGGCTACGCGGCCACCCTGCAGGGCCTCGAG
>NZ_JBEPBI010000446.1:0-3373 GCF_040299045.1 Streptomyces sp. NPDC001027 | reverse complement strand
GACGCCGACGCTGCCCCGGGCGGTGACGGTGAGGTCGACGCTGTGCAGGACGGCGGTACGGCGGCCCCGGTGGCCGTGTGCCGCGTGCAGCCCGGACACGGTGAGCACGGCGGGGCCGGGAGCGACAGCGCGGGACGCGGGGGCCCGCACCGGCGTGGTACGGCGGCCGTCGCCCAGGTCCACGACGTCGTCGGCGAGCCGGCCGACCAGGTCCGTGTCGTGGCAGGACAGTGCGACGGCGAGCCGATGGTTCTCGGCGAGGTGCCGCAGGAGGTCGGCGATCTCGTCGCGCAGCGCCGGGTCGAGCCCGGCGGTGGGCTCGTCGAGGAGGAGGACGGCGGGTCGGCGGGCCAGGGCCCGGGCGAGTCCCACGCGGCGCTGCTGGCCCCCGGACAGCGCGCCGATACGGCGGTCCGCGAGCCCTTCGTCGACGGGCAGCCGTACTTCGGCGAGCAGGGCCTGGATCGCCTCGGCCGTGCGGTCGACGGCGACTTCGGCGAGCAGCCGACGCACCTTCATCCGCGGGTTCAGGCCCGTGCCGGGGTCCTGGCCGACGTAGGCGAGGCGGTGGCGACGCAGGGCGCGCAGTTCTGCGGGCGGCAGGGCCAGGGGGTCTTGGCCGAGGACGGTGACTGTCCCGGCGCTGTGGCGGGCTCCGGGCGGCAGGGCGCCCGCCACTGCCCGCAGCAGGGTCGTCTTGCCGCAACCGGACGGTCCCGTCACGGCGGTGACGCGGCCTGCGCGTATCTCGAGGTCGGCGCCGTCCAGCAGGATTCGGCCGTCCGGTGCGGCGACGGTCAGGCCGGCTACTCGGACGGCGTGATCCCCGTCCACTGCTTGGCCGTTCGGGTACCAGTGGGGCATGTGGTTCACAGTGTGGGCACCGCCTTCCGGCCGGTTGCGGGGACGAGTGCGGCGGCGGCCAGGTTGACGCTCATGGCGAGCAGGCCGATGGCGATGCTGGGGGCGAGGACGGCCCAGGGGTTGAGGAGGACGCCGCTGGAGTTCTCCCGGATCATCAACGCCCAGTCGGCGGCGGGGGGTTGGGGCCCGACCTGGAGGAAGCCGGCGGTCGCGACGAGGTAGACGGCGGCGACGAAGCGCAGTCCGAACAGCGCGAGCAGCGTCGCCCGCAGGTTCGGCAGCACCTCGCGTACGACGAGGTACCACAGCCGTTCGCCGCCGACGGTGGCCGCCTCGACGTATCCCGAAGCGGCCACCGGCACGGCCGCACCCGCGACCAGCCGCACCGCGTACGGCACGCCGAGGACGACCGCGGCGGTGACGACGGCGAGCCGTCCGCCGTCCGGCCAGGACAGGGTGACCAGCAGGATGCCGAGCACGGCGGGCAGCAACATGAGTACGTCCGCGGCGCGTTCGACGATCCGTCCGACGGCCGGGCGCAGTGCGCTGATCGCCCCGAGCAGGGCGGCGATCCCGGTGACGAGGAGGGCCACGAGCAGGGAGGTGACGACGAGTTCGCGTCCTCCGGCGAGGACGCGGCTGAGCACGTCCCGGCCCAACTGGTCGCCGCCGAAGGGGGCGTCGCCGCCGGGTTCGGCGAACGGAGCGGAGACAGGGGCGTCGATGACGTGCGGGGTGAGCCAGGGGCCGGTCAGGGCGAGGGCGGTGAGCAGCAGGGCCGGGAGCACCCGCAGGGCCGGACGGAGGCGCATCGGGAAGCGGCGCGCGGCAGTGGCGGGACGCTCGGTGGATGTGGACGGGGTCATGTCCGGCCTCCCGAGGCCCAGGCGCGTACGAGGTCGGCGAGCAGCAGGACTCCGGTGATGACGGCTCCGGTCACGGCGACGACGCCGGCGATGAGGGGGCTGTCCCGGTCGGTGACGGCTCCGGCGAGCACCGAGCCGATGCCGGGGTAGTTGAAGACGGTCTCCACGACGACCGCCCCGCCCAGCAGCATGCCCGTGGAGGTGGCGATCCCTGCCGCGATGGTCGGCAGCGCGCCGGGCAGCAGATGGTGGGTGAAGATCCGGTGCCGGGGCAGTCCGTCGAGCACGGCGGTCTCGATGTGCGGGGCCTTGGCCTCGTCGGCGAGCGCGGCCCGCACGATCCGGACGTTCCAGCCGATCTGCGGGATCGCCAGCGCGAGCACCGGCAGCACGAGCATCTCCCAGGAAGCGGGCGAGCCGTCCGCGTCGGTGAGGGTGACGGCGGGCAGCCAGTCGGTCCACAGGGCGAAGACCAGCACCAGGGCCACCGCGACGACGAACTCCGGCAGCGCGAGCACCCCGGTGGCACTCGCCGACACGGCCCGGTCGGTCCTCCCTCCGGGCCTGGCCGCCGCCCAGCAGCCGAGCGTGACGGAGGCGACCAGGGTCACCAGCAGCGCGAGCCCGCCGAGCAGCAGGGTGTTGGGGAAGGGCCGGGAAAGCAGGTCGGCGACGGGCTCGCCGCGGGCGGAGGAGCCGAGGTCGCCGGTGGACAGGCCGGTCATCCACTCCCAGAAGCGTTCCAGCACCGGCCGGTCCAGGCCGAGCAGATGGCGCCGCTCGGCGAGGTCGGCCGCGCTCTCCCCGCGCTCGGAGGTAGCGGTGGCCGCATCGCCCGGAAGCAGCTGCACGGCGGTGAAGACGAACGCGAGCAGTACGGCGAGCATCAGGGCCCGACGCGCGAGCAACCCGGCCACGCGCAGCAGGAGGCGTACGACGGCCGGGGCGGGCCGGGGCTCGCTGCCCCCGGCCGGCCCGCGCCGCACCGCCTCGATCAGCGAGCCAGCCATGCCGTCTCGAGCTGGACGCGTCCGTAGCCGGGCAGGGTCGGCAGGTCACGCACCGCGGCGGCGGCGAGGTCGATGCCGTCGGCCATGCCCCACAGCAGATAGCCGGACTCGGCGTACTCGATCTGCTGGAACTCGTGCAGCACCTTCGCGCGCTCCGCCGGGTCCTTGGTCGCCATGGCCTTCTTGTAGGCGGCGTCGAACTCCTTGTTCTTCCAACCGGTCTCGTTCTGGCCGGAGTCGGACACCATCGTCTTGCTGGCGAAGAACACCACCGAGTCGTTGGTGCCCCAGTAGGTGGTGTAGAGGTCGCCCTTGAGCCAGGTCTTCTCCCAGAAGGCGGCCGACTCCTGCTTGACCACCTCGACCTTCACCCCGGCCTCACGGACCTGGGTGGCGAACAGGGTCGCTGCCTCGGCGAGGCCCGGGATGTCCTCGGTGGTCAGCAGCTTGTAGGTCTTCGACAGGTCGAAGCCAGCCTCCTTCAGCAGCGACTTGGCCTTGGTCAGATCCCGCTCGCGCTGGGGGATGTCCTTGGCGTAGGCGGGGTCGCCGGTGCCGAGGACGTCGTTGGCGACCGTGCCGTAGCCGGACAGCACCTGCTTGACCATGGCCTCCCGGTCCACCCACCGCACC
>NZ_JBEPBI010000445.1:0-3414 GCF_040299045.1 Streptomyces sp. NPDC001027 | reverse complement strand
ACCGCCTGGTGGCCACCGGCGCGATCCGCGGTTTCACCGCTCTCATCGACCCCCAGGCGCTGGCCTGGCACACCGAGGCTTTCGTCGAGGTCTACTGCACCGGCAATCCCACCCCCGCCGAACTGCGCCAAGCGCTGGAGGGCATCCCCGAGGTCGTCGAGGCCTGTACCGTCTCCGGCGCCGCCGACGCAGTCGTCCATATGCTCGCCAGAGACATTCACCACCTGGAACAGGCCATCCAACGCGTGCGCGCCACCGCTCCCGTCGAGCGGACCGAGAGCGCCATCGTGCTCTCCCGGCTGCTGAACCGGCCTCGCGTGTGATCGACGCCATGGGATCATCGCGAGCGCCGAGACTCACGTCGTCCGCCGGCCCACCAGGGCGCCGCCGCATATGATCGGCCGGTGATCAGTCCCGTCGTTCTCCGGGTCGCCGCGACGCCCGCTGCTCCCGCTCTCGTGCTTCGCCCCTGGAGCCTGGAGGAGGCGGCGGCGCTGGCCGAGGTGTTCCAAGACCCCGAGCTGCGCCGGTGGACGAGCCACACCGTGGAGAACGAAGCGGACGGGACGCGGTGGGTGCGGTCCCAGCAGCAGAGCTGGTCGGCGGGGGACCGGTTCAACTTCGCCGTCCTCGAGGCGCAACCCGACGGCCACCGCGGGCGGTTGCTGGCCAGCGTGGTCCTCAAGGGCGTCGCGTACGGCGAACCGGCCGCCGAGGTGGGCTACTGGACCGCGGCACACGCCCGTGGGAAGGGAGTGGCCTCTCGCGCTGTGGAAGCACTCTGCGGCTGGGCCTTCGACGCCTTCGCAGCCGACGGGCTGGAGCGTCTCGAACTCCTCCACCAAGTCGACAACAGGGCGTCGTGCCGGGTCGCGCAGAAGAGCCGGTTCGACTTCCACAGCGTTCTGCCTGCGGCGCCACCCTCCTTCCCCCACGCCGGCCACCTGCACGTACGCCGCGCGAGCCGCTGACGAGCCGCGGACGAGTCGCTGGCACGCGAACGTCGTCTTCGCGGCGGCCGCGCCTGCTGACGTCGACCCACTCGATCCACTCGATCCCCTGGAGCCACTCGATCCGCCCGGCCCTCAGGTGGGCAGGTCGTGCTCGCTGATCGCGTGGCGACAGCTGCTGCGTTTGCACCGCCCGAGCGGGCCGCCGGCCTGGAAGTCGGGGCACGGGCAGGACAGGCAGCGGATGCGTTCGCTCGGGTCGGGCCCGCCCAACCCGTTGTCCGTCAGTCTCACCCGGGCGGTTTCCCGGAGGTGGCCCGTGTGATCGCCGACTCTGCGGGGATCGGCCTCGCTTTCCTCAAAGGCCTTCTTCTGGGCGTCCGTTGGGTCGTATTGCATGGTGCCTCCAGCTGTGGAGGTGACGGCGACGGCATACCGTCTCTCCCCCCAAGATGACCCGGTGGACGTCCGCTCGCACGTCGGGCGTGGGTAAGGCTGCCGGCGCGCCGCCCGCTCCGCCCACGGTGTGCCCTCCGCGCACGTCGACACCCTGGGGGCCGACGCCCTGCGGGTCGACGGCCGGCGACGGAACCGGCGCTTCACTCCGCGTCGAGCTGGTGGTCGGCCCAGACGTATGTGTGGGGCAGCAGGTCGGTGATCAGGACGGTGCGGACACGGTCGTCATCGCCGACGATGACCTTGAGCTGGGGGAAGTAGTCGAGAAGGGCCTGCCGGCACCGGCCGCACGGGGGGATCACTCCGCGCTCGCGGTCGCCCACGGCGACGATCGTGTCCAGCTCGTAGGCGCCCTGGGCGGCCGCCGTGCCGATGAGGACGAGCTCGGCGCAGGGACCGCCGGTGAAGTGGTACGCGTTCACCGCGGTGATGATGCGGCCGTCCCGATCGCGGGCCGCGGCTGCCACCGTGTGGTTGTCGCCCCGGCAGCGGGTGAGGGCGACCTGCGCTGCGGCCTGGACGAGCTCGTGGTCGACGGGGTGGGTCTGCGTGGTCATCTTCTTCGCCTTCGTGAGGTGTCAGATGACGTTGACCTGTGCGACGAGCGCGCGCAAGGGGATATGGGCGACGCCTGAGATCATGGGATGCGCGCCGACGGGGCCGAGCCGGGGCAGGGCGGCTATTCACTCGCCCGAGGAGGTCCCGCCGGGCACAATCGGCGGATGCCGATCACCGCGGAGCAACTGCTCTCCGCCCTCGAACCGCTGCCGTTCCCCGCCCGTCTGACCCTGACGGCGCGAACCGCACGCGGGCTCGCGGACGACGGGACGCTCGCCTCGCTCCTGTCCGAGCTGGACGGGCGCGGGCCGTACGAGCGGCGGCTGGCGGCGCTCGCGGCCCTGGTGGGACGGGACGCGGGCTTCCTCGCCGAGCGGTTGGCCGACCCGGACCCGGTCGTCGCCGGATACGCGCGGCGCGGCGCACGGGACCTGCCCGTACCGGACGAGGCGGTGGCCGAGGCGTACGCCGAGGCACCGGCCGTGCTGCGCACCCGGCTGGCCCGTCTGCTCGCCCGGGGGGACCGTGGCGCACTGGCCGAGCGACTGGTGGCGCGCATGCGCGCGCAGTGGGGCGACGCCGAGGCCGCGCGGCTGCTGCCGGCCTGCTCCGCCCCTTTCGCGGCACGGGAGTTGCCGGGGCTGGCACACGCCGTCGACGACTGGACGCGACTGGCCCGCCGGCATCCGGACCCGGTGCTGGACCATGCCGGGCGGGCCTTGGCCGACCGGACCGAAGGAGAGCAGCGGGACGAGTGGTGGCGCCGGCACGCCACCATGGTCGCGGCGCTCGCTCCGATGCGCCCCGAGCGGGTGCTGACGCTCCTGGAACGGCAGGGCCCCGGCAGTCTCCCGCCCGAGCTGAGCCGGGGACTGAGCCCCCTGGTGACCGCCGACGCCGATCGCGTGATCCGCTGGATCACCTCACCCGACCGCCGGGAACAACGCTACGAGCCGATTCCGCCGTCGGGCGTGCTGCACAGGCTCGTGCGGGCGGCCGCGCCTTCGTCGCTGGCGGCGCTCGGCCGGCACTGGCTCATCCGCGGCAGTCACTTCCCCGCGCTGGTGAAGGCGATCGCCCCCGGCCGGCGCCCCGCGTTCATCGACGCGGTCGCCGCCGAACCGGGCGGCGTGGACCCGGCGTTGAGCGTCCTCGGACTGCTGCCGCGCGAGCGCCGCTTGGCGGAGGTGCGCCGGGCGAGGACCGGGTTCGACGGCACCGACTACTGGTTCGAGGAGCTGGACATCCTCGCCCACGGCCCGATCGACGACGCACGTCCCGCGCTGCTCGCCGGGATCGGGCGGTTCGACGCCGACGACCGGGCCACCGCCTGGCCGCTGTTCGTGAACTGCGCAGATCGGAAGAGCGTCTTGTATGGAAAGAGTTTTGACATAGATGTGTAGAAATAGGAGGTCTCCGAATCATAATAGACGCTCTGGGTGGGGGCGGT
>NZ_JBEPBI010000444.1:0-3430 GCF_040299045.1 Streptomyces sp. NPDC001027 | reverse complement strand
GCCAGTCGCGGACGGTCGCGTTGCGGCCGTAGACCGGGCTCCAGGTGGTGTCGACGGTCCAGTGCTGGTAGTTGGTGACGACCGTGCCGCTGCGACCGAGCATCGTCCCGTCGGTCAGCTTCAGCCCGAGGGCCGAGGCATTGACGACGCTCGCGCCCCTCCGCTTGGCCGACCAGCTCAGCGCGCCGCCCGTCAGGGACATCGTGATGGTGGTGCTGCCGTCGGGGGCCGTCGCGGTGACCGAGGCGTCAGCGGCGGCTGCGGCGCCCGGCGCGCCGATCCCGACCGCGGCGGCGCCGACGGCGACCGCCGTGCCCTTGAGCAGTCCCCTTCGGGACAGCGCCGAAGGGCGCCCGCCCGGGTCCGTCCCCGCGTCAGTCGGACGTGAGGGAATCTGCATGGCCGTGCACCTCTCCATCGAATGGATCTGCGCCGAGCCAGGACATCGGATGTTCGGGATCGCCGCCCGCCTGAACGACCTAACACAACTGAACAGTAATAAACGGTTTTCAACGCTGCGGCAGTTCTACGCCAGGGCGGTGGAAAGGTCAACAGTGCGCGCGGCAAAGGTCCCTGCACCCGGTCGAGTGCTTCGTGACGCGCCCGACTCCTGACGGCTGGGCGTGCTCCAACCCCGCATCGGACCCTCAATGACCCCGCCTGAAGGCGTCCTTGTCCACCCGCGGCACCCGAAACCGGACAGCGATCCGACCTGCACACGCTGAACCGAACCCTCCGAAAGACCCCGTGGTCACCGCGCGCGAAGCTGTCGCAGGGCCGCGCCGCGACACCGAGCGGCTTCTCTCATCGCAAACAAAACCGATCACTTTCTCTTGACACCACGGCGCACCTGCCGCTGTCATGACCGACGGACATCCCATCCCCCTTCCGCACTGCCGCGTTTGCCACCGTTCGCGGCTCCATCCCTTGTCGAGCGTGCCGTCAAGCACCCCTCACCGTGTGGCACGGCCGCAGCCGGCCGGCCTCGCTACGGCCGGAGGACACCGTGGTCCTGTTCCCGGCGATGCGTCATGACGGCATGTCAGAACCTCTAAGGAGAGGCAGAGCATGTCGAATCCAGCACCCCACCGCAGACCTCCGCGCAGCCGGTGGCGCAGCGTCGCCACCGCGTTCCTCACGCTGCTCGGAGGCCTCGCGGCGCTGCTGCTGCCCGCCTCGTCCGCTCAGGCCGCCGCCGTCTCGTTCACCCTGGGCGCCACCAGGGCCGACCAGAACGGCAGCACGCTTCAGCTGCACGGGCTGGGCATCGTCAAGGTCGGCTCGACCTGGTACGGCTTCGGCGAGGACAAGACCGGCGAGACATCGGCCGACACGTCCTTCCAGGACATCCCCTGCTACACCTCGACCGACCTCGCCGACTGGACCCTCCAGGGCCAGGCCCTGAGCAGGCAGAGCAGCGGAGACCTGGGACCGAGCCGGGTCGTGGAGCGGCCGAAGGTCATCTACAACGCGTCGACCAGCACGTACGTGATGTACATGCACATCGACAGCACGAACTACTCCGACGCGAGGGTAGGTGTGGCGACCAGCAGCACCCCCTGCGGCCCGTACGCCTACCGGGGCAGCTTCCGCCCGATGGGCAACCTCAGCCGTGACCTCGGCCTGTTCCAGGACACCGACGGCACCGGCTATCTGATGAGCGAGGACCGCAACAACGGCCTGCGCGTCTACAAGCTCTCCGCCGACTACCTCTCCGTCGACAGCCTGGTCGCGACCCTCGGCAGCAGCGGCAGCGGCAGTGTCGAGTCACCCGCCATGGTGAAGATCAACGGCATGTACTACGTCTTCGGCTCCCATCTGACGGGCTGGAGCCTCAACGACAACATCTATGCCACCGCCACCTCACTGGGCGGACCGTGGTCGGCGTTCCGCAACTTCGCCGCCGCCGGCACCCACACCTACGGCAGCCAGACGGCGAACGTCATCACCGTCCAGGGCACTTCCGGCACCACGTACATCTACGCCGGTGACCGCTGGGACACTTCCGACCTCGGGGAGTCGAAGCTGATCTGGCTGCCGCTGACCATCAGGGGCACGACGGTGAACCTCGGCCAGTACCCCGCCTGGTCCCTCGACGTGTCGGCGGGCACCTGGACGCCCGACTCGGGCGTGCCCACCAACGCGGTGCACACGCTCACCAACGCGGGCAGCTCCATGCTGATGGACGTCGCCGGCGGTTCGACGGCGAGCGGGGCCAAGGTCATCCAGTGGCAGTCCACCGGCGGCGACAACCAGAAGTGGACGCTGAACCGGACGGCGGACAACGTCTTCACGCTCAAGAGCGTCAAGAGCGGCCTGTGCCTGGACGTCCCGAGCAGGTCTACCGCGGAGAACGTCCAACTGCAGCAGTGGACCTGCCACGGCGGAACCAACCAGCAGTTCGCCGCCGATCTCGTCGGCAGCCTCACCGGCAGCAAGTTCATGCTCGTCAACGTCAACAGCGGACTCACCGTCGGCGTGGACGCCTCCTCCACCACGGCGGGCGCCGGCGTCGTCCAACTGACCGGCGCCAACGCCGCCGGCCAGCAGTGGACGATGTCGTGACCGTCCGAACGAGGGCCGTCCGCAGCCGTCCCAGGCCGCTTTAGCCGGCGTTTCGGCCTCGACGTGAACGCCTCGCGCCCACCACGCGAGGCGTTCACGTTCGGTAAGGCGCCTCGATCCGATCCGATCCGATCCGAGCCGGTCCTTCTCCACGGTCAGGTGCGGGAGTCGGTCTTCGTCCCTCGGCCGTCGGCGGGGGCGAGGACGATGTCGAAGCGGACCTGTGTCCAGGCGCCGTCGACGACCCGCCCGTCGGGCGTCGCAGTGCCCGCCGGATGCCGGTGGAAATCCTTGACCAGGGACTCCTTGACGCCGAAGACCGTGTCGGAGTCGAGCAGTTCGTCGCCCCGGACGAAGATGTGCGTGACCAGTGTTCGGCACTCGGGCGCCTCGACCAGGAAATGCAGGTGCGAGGCCCGCATCGGCGAGCGGCCGGTCGCCGCGAGCATCCTGCCCACGGGGCCGTCGTGCGGGATCGGGTACGGCGTCGGTGTGACCCCCCAGAAGCGGTAACTCCCGTCGGCCTGCGTGAACAGGTGCCCGCGGGCGGCCACCCGGTCGTCGCCGTACTGGACGTCGTAGAACCCGTCCTCGTCGGCCTCCCACACCTCGACCCTCGCCCCGGGGATGGGGCTCCCGTCGGCGTCGGAGACGGTCCCCTCGACCCAGCAGGGCTCACCGGCGGCCCCGAAGGACATGTCCCCGCCCGGCTCGAGCGCCGGGGACCCTTCGACGAAGAAGGGTCCGAAGACGGTGGCCTCGGTGGCGTCGCCGTAGGCCTCGTTGTTGATGGCGATCGTCTGCATCGACGCCCCGAGCGTGTCGGAGAGCAGGATGAACTCCTGACGCCTGTCGTCGGTCAGAC
>NZ_JBEPBI010000443.1:0-3451 GCF_040299045.1 Streptomyces sp. NPDC001027 | reverse complement strand
AGCCCACCCTGGAGCTGCTGACGCTGGCCCGCCGCATCGGCGAGCCCGTCGCCGTTGCGCTGGGCAACGGCGCCGCCGACACCGCCGCCGCGCTCGCCGAGCACGGCGCGGCCCGGGTCCTCACGCACGAGGCCGCCGAGTACGCCGACTACCTGGTCGTCCCGAAGGTGGACGCGCTGCAGGCCGCGTACGAGGCCGTCTCCCCGGCCGCCGTGCTCGTGCCGTCCTCCGCCGAGGGCAAGGAGATCGCCGCCCGTCTCGCGGTCCGTATCGGCTCGGGCATCATCACCGATGCCGTCGACCTGGAGTCCGGCGACGAGGGTCCGGTGGCCACGCAGTCCGCGTTCGCCGCCTCCTTCACCACCAAGTCCCGCATCTCCAAGGGCACCCCGGTCATCACGGTCAAGCCGAACTCGGCCGCCGTGGAGGCCGCCCCGGCCGCCGGCGCCGTCGAGGCCCTCGCCGTGTCCTTCTCGGACAAGGCGACCGGCACCAAGGTCACCGGCCGCACCCCGCGCGAGTCGACCGGCCGCCCCGAGCTGACCGAGGCCGCGATCGTGGTCTCCGGCGGCCGTGGTGTCAACGGCGCCGAGAACTTCGGGATCATCGAGGCGCTCGCCGACTCGCTCGGCGCGGCCGTCGGCGCCTCGCGTGCCGCGGTGGACGCCGGCTGGTACCCGCACACCAACCAGGTCGGCCAGACCGGCAAGTCCGTCTCGCCGCAGCTCTACATCGCCAACGGCATCTCCGGCGCGATCCAGCACCGCGCCGGTATGCAGACCTCGAAGACGATCGTCGCGGTCAACAAGGACGCCGAGGCGCCGATCTTCGACCTGGTCGACTACGGCGTGGTCGGCGACCTCTTCGAGGTCGTCCCGCAACTCACCGAGGAGATCAACACCCGCAAGGGCTGACAGGAGCGAGTGGGGAGGAGTCCCGAAATGCAACTCGCCGCGATCATCGTGTCGCTGGTCCTGACCGTGGTCGGCGTTGCGCTCATCGCCCGAGCCGTCGCGCAGATCTACCGGTTCGTGAAGCTGGGCCAGCCGGTGCCGGCGGGCAGCCGCACCGACAACCCCAAGGCTCGCACGATCACCCTGGTGAAGGAATTCCTGGGTCACACCCGGATGAACCGCTGGGGCATCGTCGGATTCGCCCACTGGTTCGTCGCGATCGGCTTCCTGACGCTGCCGCCGACCCTCGCGCAGGCCTACGGCCAGCTCTTCGAGGCGGACTGGGTGCTGCCCATCATCGGCGGCTTCCTGCCGTTCGAGATGTACACCGAGTTCATCGGCGTGATGACGATCGTCGGCATCGTCGTGCTCATCGCGATCCGGCTGCTGAACCTGCCCTCCCGGGCCGGCCGCAAGTCCCGTTTCGCGGGCTCCAAGGCCTGGCAGGCGTACTTCGTCGAGTACGTCATCCTCACCATCGGCCTCGCCATCTACACCCTGCGCGGTCTTGAGGGCGCGATCCACCACGTCGAGCACTACGAGGCCGCGTACTTCGCCTCGTACCCCCTGGTCCTCGCCTTCAAGGGGCTCTCCCTCGGCGCGCTCCAGAACCTCGTCTACCTCGTCGCGATGATCAAGATCGGCACCTCGCTGATCTGGATGATCACCGTCGCGCTGAACACCAACATGGGTGTCGCCTGGCACCGCTTCCTCGGCTTCCCGAACATCTGGTTCAAGCGGAACGCCGAGGGCGGGACCGCGCTGGGCGCCCTGCTGCCGATGACGTCGGGCGGCGAGCCGATCGACTTCACCGACCCGGGCGACGACGACGTCTTCGGTGTCTCCCAGGTCGAGCAGTTCTCCTGGAAGGGCATCCTCGACTTCTCCACGTGCACCGAGTGCGGGCGCTGCCAGTCGCAGTGCCCCGCCTGGAACACCGGGAAGCCGCTCTCCCCGAAGCTGCTGATCATGTCGCTGCGGGACCACGCCCACGCCAAGGCCCCCTACCTGCTCGCCGGTGGCGGCAAGGACATGGAGGGCAACGAGAAGGCGACCGCGGAGCAGCTCAAGGACGTGCCCGCCGCCGCCCTCGCGGAGGCCGAACGCCCGCTCATCGGGACCCTCGAAGAGAACGGTGTCATCGACCCGGACGTGCTGTGGTCCTGCACCACCTGCGGCGCCTGTGTCGAGCAGTGCCCCGTCGACATCGAGCACGTCGACCACATCGTCGACATGCGCCGCTACCAGGTGATGATCGAGAGCGCCTTCCCGTCCGAGGCGGGCACGATGCTCAAGAACCTGGAGAAGAAGGGCAACCCCTGGGGCCTGGCGAAGAAGCAGCGCCTGGAGTGGACCAAGGAGGTCAACTTCGAGATCCCGGTCGTCGGCAGGGACATCGAGGACCTGTCCGAGGTCGACTACCTGTACTGGGTCGGCTGCGCCGGCGCCCTTGAGGACCGCGCCAAGAAGACCACCAAGGCCTTCGCCGAACTGCTGCACATCGCGGGCGTCAAGTACGCGATCATGGGCGGCGACGAGAAGTGCACCGGCGACTCCGCCCGCCGCCTGGGCAACGAGCCCCTCTTCCAGGAGCTCGGCATGGAGAACGTCTCCGCGCTGAACATGGCCTTCGGCGAGGAGATGGACGACGAGGGCAACTTCACCGCCGAGTCGAAGAAGCCGAAGTCCGCGAAGAAGATCGTCGCGACCTGCCCGCACTGCCTCAACACCCTCGGCAACGAGTACCCGCAGATAGGCGGCGACTACGAGGTCATCCACCACACCCAGCTCCTCCAGCACCTGATCGACGAGGGCAAACTGATCCCGGTGACCCCGGTCGAGGGCCTCATCACCTACCACGACCCCTGCTACCTGGGCCGTCACAACAAGATCTACACGCCGCCGCGCGAGATCATGTCGGCCGTCCCGGGCCTGCGTCAGCAGGAGATGCACCGCCACAAGGAGCGCGGCTTCTGCTGCGGTGCCGGTGGCGCGCGGATGTGGATGGAGGAGCGGATCGGCAAGCGCATCAACAACGAGCGCGTCGACGAAGCCCTGAGCCTCAACCCCGACATCGTCTCCACCGCCTGCCCGTTCTGCCTGGTCATGCTGACCGACTCGGTCAACGGCAAGAAGGCTGCAGCCGATAGCGACTCCGTCGCGGGCGGCAAGGTGAAGGAGTCCATCACGGTCGTCGACGTGGCCCAGTTGCTCCTGGAGTCGGTCCCGAATGCCAACGGCAGCTGCGTCAGGAACGCCCGGGGGCAGTTCCGGTGAACCCGTCCCGTACGCCTCGGCCTGTTTGTCAGTCAGAAACTTCACCGGCACGGCCGTGACCGTAGTCACCCGAGACGCTCCAGCGGCGGGCATCGCCGAACCCCGGCGGCATCATCGGGCCGCCTGCTAGTGTGATGCGCCTGAAATGGCGACTCTAAGTTGCTGTTAGGTATTGGTGGTTGGTGGGTTGATTTTGGTGAGGTAGTCGGCGAGCGAGTTGA
>NZ_JBEPBI010000442.1:0-3496 GCF_040299045.1 Streptomyces sp. NPDC001027 | reverse complement strand
ACCCGCTACGACAAGACCGCCGAGTCCTACCAGGCAGCCGTCACCCTCGCCTCGCTCCTGATGTGGGCGTGACATTTGAAGACAGCTCCTAGGGGGCCGCCGAGGGTAACGACGTTCCTGCAGATGCCGAGCTGTCCACCGAGGGAGACGGACCATCTGCCCCCCATGCGAGCGCCAAAATCACGAGAGTCACGAGGCACACCGAGATTCCGAGTGCAGCCAGGATCATCAAGGGGCGTTCGGGCCGGGCGAGGACGGGGGCTTCTGCCGTGCTCGGGGTCAGCGCGGGTTCACAGCCCGCCGGGCGCGGTGGATGACGTTCTGGGAGTCGGCCCCGTACGCGGCCGACTCCCGCAGCGTGCGCCACGCCTGCAAATACGTGGCGACCGAGTCGGCGTCGTCGAGCCGCAGCTCCGCATGCCGGTCCTCCGCGTTCACCAGCCGCTCATCCAGCACCCAGAAGCGGTTGGCGGCGGGAATTCTCAGCGACGCACCGAGGGGGACGACGCCCAGCTCCACCGTGTCCATGCCGACCACCCCCATGAGCCGGTCGAGTTGGCTCGCGAGGACGGCGGGCGGACAGATCAGCGCGTGTAGAGCCGCCTCCCAGATGAGGGCGTGGAACATGCGGCCGCCCTCGTACAGCCGGTCCTGCCGCTTCATGCGGGCGCGGACGGCATCGTCGGTGTCGCGCACCGTGCGCTGCAGTTCCGCGTACCTGAGGAACATGTGCCGGGCGTAGTCGGCGGTCTGGAGCATGCCGGGGACGACGGCTTCCTCTCACGCGTATATGACCGTGGAGCGGACACTTCCAGGTTCCAGCTGTCCTGTACGGGCCGGTGGCCCGCGGCGGGCTGACGGCGCCAGGACTTGATGTGGGATTCGAAGCCCTTCAGCCGGGAGTCGAGTTCGTCGTCGGCGTCGGGCAGCCCGGCGCCGCCAGCCCAGGCGCGGAGGTCTTCCCTGGTCGCGGTCTGCCGGCCGCCCTCCAGCTTGTAGACCCTGGAGTGGGGCCAGCCGAGCCGGAGGGCGACCTGCGTGCCGGTGAGCCGGCCTTCACGGGCAGCGTGCCGCAGTTCCCGCAGACGAAGTCCGAGAGTCTCGCGGGCATGCTGGACGTCGGTCACCGGCGTTGCTCTCTTTCCCTGGGCGCGCAGTCGGGCGGCGAACTGGTCGTAGGGCACGGCGTGGTGAACCGCGGCGTCACGGACCTGGCAGTACCGCAGGACCTCGGCGGGCTCGGTGATGACCTCGACGTCGTGGAACACGTCGGCGTCGTCGAAGCGCAGGACGGCGACGAGGCGGCTGCCGAAGACCCAGAAGTCCTCGGCGGGCAGGTGGGCTCGCTCGGCGTCCTCGCGCCACAGATTGCGGACGTCCTCACCGGTTGCGGCGTTGCAGCGCGCGTAGTCCAGCAGATTCAGCTGTCCCTCGGTGGGTGGGTTGTCGACGACGCGGACACGCCCGACGTACTTGCCGCTGACCGGCTGCCGGCTGATGTTCTTGCACCAGTCGCTGTCGAGGTCCATCTCCGCCGTACCAGTTTGGAGCTACACCGTGCACGAAGGGTCTTCGCGGTCGGAGGCGTAGCCCCGCCGGGTCTCGAAGAGCCGGCCGAACACTTCGAGGCCGATGCGCTTGGGCACGCGCTGCACCTCCTTCGGGCCGTGGTTGACGAGCAGCTCCCGCGGCACCACCACGGCCAGGTCGTCGGCCCCCAGGTGCTGCAGCTGGGCGAGGACGTCCAGGTCGGTGAGCGGCGGCCCCTGAACGATGACGTTCACTGAGTCGATGTCGTCGTGCAGGGCCAGGCACCCGCCGTTCTGGCTGTCGGTGCCGATTGACTGCGGTCGTCGCGCCATGGGTTGCCTTCCTCACCCTCGGCACAGCTCGACGATCTCCGCCTTGAACTCCGGCGTGAACGAGCGACGAGGGCGAGGCTTCTTCTTCCCCATACTCTCCATGATGGACATCCTCCCGGGGCAGAACCCCTGATCTCGAATGTCCGTCAAAGCGGATCAAGCCCAAGAGTGCAGAGAAAGCGTGTGCGGCGGAGAAGAGGCTGACATGGTGGTGCCAGCCTCTCTAGGTGCGGCCTTCGAAGTGGGTCAAGCCCAGGGGACGGCACGGAGGGCCCAGGGGATGCCCGTTCCGCCTCAGTGTGGCGCGCCCGGCAGTGTGCGGGGCCGGGCCGGCGGGGAGCCGGCCACCGCCGCGTCGTACAGATGCTGGAGGTCGGAGCCGAAGTTCGGGCTGTAGGAGACGTCGGCGGTGGGCCCACCCGTCTTCCAACCGCCTATGCTCCCCACCACCTCGCCCGTCCCGGTGCGCGTATTGAAGTTGGCCAAGAAGGGGCTGCCGCTCGTACCGGGCCGGTAGCCGTTGCAGGCGATGCGGAGATACGACCCGGGCGTGCGGTCCGTGGGCGTGAACCGTGTCGTGGAGTTGGTGCAGGTCAATGGTTGCCGATCCGAGCCCGGATAGCCGACCAGCCTGACACGGGCAAAGGCGTAACCGCGCCTGGTGGCCAGGGTGTTGCCGCCTACGACGTCCTGTACCTGTTTGCCGTCGTCGCGGGCATCGACCTGGACGAACGCCACATCCCACGGCGCGCCCTTGATATGCCCGCGGTCGTAGTAGCGCTGATCGATCCAGATCCGGCTGCGGTTTGCGGAGTCGGTGCGGACAGGGAAGATTCCGTGCGGTCGCGGGTTGGCCGCGGTCCACTGTGGCACGAAAGCCATCGAACTGCTCCTGGTCTTGGCGTCCAGGCAATGTCCGGCGGTCAGCACGATGTTGTGGTGCGGGCTCTTGATCACGCTTGCGGTGCAGAAGTAGGAGCCACTGCCGCGTCGCATATACATCCGCCCGATCATCGCCAACCCACCGAAGGGCGAGCTCGTCGGGCGTCCGCCCGTCAGGCGGCCGGAAAGAGTACGCGGTGACGAGGGCACCCCCGGGACATCAGGAAACGGCTTCGCCTCGGCCATACGCTCGTTGGTCCAGAACTGCTGCGCTGCCGCAGCCGTCCAGCGCGATGCGGTCGGACCGGCCGCCGATGCACTGGCCGTGTCGACCACGGCGGTCGTTGTGATCAGCCCGGCGATCGCGCTGGTGGTGGCCAGAGAGCGGAGCGCCTTGGTGCGTCTGTTCACTCGGTGTGTTCCCCCGACGGGTGACCGGACATGATGAACCGACGATAGGGGCGATCACTCGATAATCGAAATATATGCCGGATGGGGGCGAGGCGACACACCCAAGTCCCGGTCGAGACCATCCTTGCCGAGTCAGCCCAGGACGCTGAACGAGCCGAGGCCATGCTCAGCAACCGCTATCGCGACAGCCACCAGCTGAGCATGATGCTGCTCCCGCTTAGGAAGCTGCCCGCGATGCGCCGCGGACCGCCGTCAGCAAGACTCGGAGATGTTGTTGCCGCCGGCCATGTCGGCCAGGCGGTGGTCGTGGCGCAGTACGGCCAGGACGATCACCGCGATCT
>NZ_JBEPBI010000441.1:0-3521 GCF_040299045.1 Streptomyces sp. NPDC001027 | reverse complement strand
GTGGCCATGGTCGTCGGGGACGTCGTCGGACACGGCGTCCAGGCCTCGGCCACCATGGGCCGGCTGCGCACCGCCGTGCGCACCCTCGCCGACATCGACCTGGCCCCCGACGAACTGCTCACCCACCTGGACGACCTGGTGGTCCGGCTGTCGGAGGAGGCCGGCGGCGAGGGCAGCCCCGGCGAGGTCGGCGCGACCTGCCTGTACGCGGTGTACGACCCCGTGTCGCGGCGCTGCACCCTGGCGCGCGCCGGGCACCCGCCGCCGGTGCTGCTCCGGCCGGACGGCACGCCCCGGCCGGTCGAGCTGCCCGTCGGTCCCCCGCTGGGCGTGGGCGGGCTGCCGTTCGAGTCGGCCGAGCTGGAGGTGGCCGAAGGCAGTGTGCTCGCCTTCTACACCGACGGCCTGGTGAAGTCCCACGAGCGGGACGCGGACGCCGGTCACCGGCTGCTCGGGGAAGCGCTGGCGGACCCCTCGGGCTCCCTGGACGAGACCTGCGACCGGATCCTGCGCATGCTGCTGCCGCCCGGCGGGGTCGCCGACGACGTGGCCCTGCTGCTCGCGCGCACCCGCGGCCTGCCCGCCTCCCGGGTGGCGACCTGGGACATCCCCGCCGATCCCGCGCTGGTCGCGCCGATCCGCAAGCAGGCCGTCGAGCAGTTGGCGCGCTGGGGGCTGAGCGACGCGTCGTTCACCACCGAACTCGTGGTGAGCGAGCTCGTCACCAACGCGATCCGGTACGGCTCCCGACCCATCCGCCTGCGGCTCATCCATGACGCGACGACGCTGATCTGCGAGGTCTCCGACCACAGCCACACCGCGCCGCACCTGCGCCGGGCGAAGACCTGGGACGAGGGCGGCCGCGGCCTGCTCCTGGTCGCCCAGCTCACCCAGCGCTGGGGCAGCCGGCACACCGCCGAGGGCAAGACGATCTGGGCGGAGCTGGCGCTCCTCGAGGACGGCTGAGGAAGCGCTCCCGCCGACCCGGCCGGGCGGGGTCCTCACCCGAACATGTTTTCATGGACGGGCTCCCGGTCCTCCTCGATGGGCGGGCAGCGTCCCCCCGCCTCGTCCCGGAGAACCGCCCTGAACACCCCGCTCGCCGAAAGTCTGTCCGTCGTCCTGCTCGCCGCCGCTCTCGGCTGGGCGGTGCTGCGCCCCGCCGGGCGGTCGGAGGCCCTGGTCGCCGTCCCCGCGGCGGCGGCGGTGATCGCCCTCGGCGCGGTGTCGCCGGAGCACGCCCTGGCGGAGGCCGAACGGCTCGGGCCGGTCGTCGGCTTCCTCGCCGCGGTGCTGGTGCTGGCGCACCTGTGCGACGTCGAGGGACTGTTCACCGCGTGCGGCGCGTGGATGGCCCGCCGGGCGGCCGGCCGGCCCCGGCGCCTGCTGGTCGCGGTGTTCGTGCTGGCGTCGGCCGTCACGGCTGCGCTCAGTCTGGACGCCACGGTGGTGCTGCTCACGCCGGTGGTGTTCGCCACCGCCGCCCGGATGGGTGTGCGCTCCAGGCCGCACGTCTACGCCTGCGCGCACCTGTCGAACACCGCCTCGCTGCTGCTGCCGGTGTCCAACCTCACCAACCTGCTGGCGTTCACCGCGAGCGGGCTGAGCTTCACCCGGTTCGCCGCCCTGATGGCGCTGCCGTGGGTGGTCGCGATCGGCGCCGAGTACCTGGTGATGCGACGGTTCTTCGCCGCCGACCTGCCCGCCGCCGAGCCCGTCGCCGACGACGGTCCGGAGCCCGAGCTGCCGCTGTTCGCGCTGGTCACCGTGGCCTGCACGCTGGCGGGATTCGTGGTGGCCTCCGCGGTCGGGGTCGAGCCTGCCTGGGCCGCGCTGGCCGGCGCCCTCGTCATGGCCGGGCGCGCGCTGGCACGACGCCACGTGACGCCGGTCGCCGTGGTGCGGGCGGCCGCGCCGGGCTTCCTCGCGTTCGTGCTGGCGCTCGGGATCGTGGTGCGCGCGGTGGTCGACAACGGCCTCGCCGACGCGTTGCGGCATGCGCTGCCCGACGGCTCGGGTCTGCTCGCGCTGCTGGCCGTCGCCGCGGTGGCCGCCGTCCTGGCGAACCTGATCAACAACCTGCCCGCGGTGCTGGTCCTGGTGCCCCTCGCCGCCCCGGCGGGGACCGGGGCGGTGCTCGCGGTGCTGCTCGGGGTCAACATCGGCCCGAACCTGACCTACGCCGGCTCCCTCGCGACGCTGCTGTGGCGACGCGTGGTGCAGGAACGGGACGAGCGCGTCGACGTCGGCGAGTTCACCCGGCTCGGCCTGCTCACGGTGCCGGCCGCGCTGATCCCGGCCGTGGTGGCGCTGTGGGCCTCGCTTCAGGTGATCGGCGCCTGACCGCCCGGTTCAGCGCGGGCCGCCGCCGTAGCCCCCGTAGCCGTAACCGCCGTAACCCCCGTAGCCGTACCCGCCATAGCCCGGACCGCCGCCGTAGCCGTATCCCCCATAGCCCGGACCTCCGTAGCCCCCGTAGCCGGAGCCGCCGGGCGTGCCGGGACGGCCGCCCGAGCAGGGGTTCCCGTACCAGCAGGACGTGCCGCCCGGCCCCGGGGACGCGCTTGCGGACGGCGTCGGCACGGCGGACCCCGCAGGGGCGACGGACCCCGCAGGGGCGGGCGCGGGGGCCGGCTTCGCGGCCTTCGGCGCGGCGGACGGCGTCGGGTCGCCCGTGGGGTCGCTGTCGACGCCCCAGTTGACGAACTCCATCTGCGGGTCGGGACGCGAGGTGTCGATCACCCAGCGCTGGGCGGCGCTGTCCACCCGGTTCTTCAGGACGAGCGCGCCCGAGCCGTCGGTGGCGGCGGGCGCCAGCGCGAGGTTCTGGCCGGAGCGCGGGACGAGCGTGCCCTGCAGTGTGAAGTCGTACTGGACGTTCTTGGCGTCCGGCTGTCCCGCGCCCGTGCACGGCGCGAGCCGCACCGAGTAACCGAGCCGGGAGTCGAGGCAGAGGTCGGGGGCCGCGGAGCTGCGCAGCAGTCCGTTCGGGTCGTACGCCCACTGCTGGCCGACGGCCGAGGTGCAGGCGGCGAGCTGGGCCTCGGCGCCGCTGACCGGCTTGGTCCCCTCGACGCCGATGCACAGCCCGGAGGCGACGTTGTGCAGACGGCCGCGCACGGTGCCCTGCGCGGCGGCGTCGGCGCCGGCCCAGGACGGATCGCCGGTGGCCCTGTCCGTGCCCGGGGCGTCGGGCTCCGTCGCGCCGCTGTTGGCGGCCGGGGTCGAGCCGTCGCCGGAGTCGATGACGGCCCACACCATGAGCGGCAGGACGACGAGGCCGCTCACGGTCAGCACGGCGGCGGCGAGGTTGCGCCGACGGGCGGCGCGACGGGCCGCCTTCTGCGCCGAACGGCTCGCGCAGCGGCGCACGTCGGCGCCCGTCACCGAGCCGGAGCGCAGGTCGGCGTCGGGCTCGGAGCCGGGCGCGGATGCGCCCCCGGGGCCGGCCGGCGCGGTGGCGGCCGCGGGAAGGTCGCCGAAGCGGGCCCCGATCCGGGAGGCCAGGCCGGACCGCAGCC
>NZ_JBEPBI010000440.1:0-3554 GCF_040299045.1 Streptomyces sp. NPDC001027 | reverse complement strand
TCGTCGGGGCCCCTCCGTCGTGCTGCGAACTGCTCAGACGCTCGTCGCGCCGACCTCCACACCGTGGTCGGCGGCCAGGCGGCGCAGGTCGTCGAGCTCGCCCTGCTCCACCTCGGCGAGGAACTCGTCGCCCTCGTCTCGAGCCCGCGTCAGGTCGGACTCGGTCGCCCTTATGCGCTGCAGAAGTCCTGCGGTGAATGCGTCCATGCTGCGCCCCCTCGTCCTGGGTCGTGGGTCGTTGGCACGGGGGTGTGCCGGGTTGGGAAGGGGTGCGATCACGTCTCACAGGCGCCCAGCGCAGTCCCGCCGGGCGGCGACGGTGCCGGACACCCACGCCCGCTCTGCGGAAGCGGAGCGCGGAGTGCCGCATGGTGCTACGGCACATGCAGAGCGTGATCGCGGGGTGTAAAGCCGTCCTCCCCCCACGCCCTTCCACGGAAACCTCAACCCGACGAGAAAATCTCGCATTCCCGGGCCTCACACCCGCTCTTCATCTGGCGCTCACCGCCTTACCGCCGACTTATGGCCGAAAAGGGCAGGATGGAAGCCACACTCACCGGAAACCCCCGCCCGCGTGCGCCCGAGTGGCGCTACGCGGGTGGACACAGGAAGGACAAGCGACGTGCGCGTACTCGTCGTCGAGGACGAGCAGCTGCTCGCCGATGCGGTGGCCACCGGACTGCGCCGGGAGGCCATGGCCGTCGACGTCGTGTACGACGGTGCGGCCGCCCTGGAGCGTATCGGCGTCAACGACTACGACGTGGTCGTCCTGGACCGGGACCTGCCCCTCGTGCACGGCGACGACGTCTGCCGCAGGATCGTCGAGCTCGGCATGCCCACGCGCGTGCTCATGCTCACGGCCTCCGGCGACGTCAGCGACCGCGTCGAAGGACTGGAGATCGGCGCCGACGACTACCTTCCCAAGCCCTTCGCCTTCAGCGAGCTGATCGCGCGCGTGCGCGCCCTCGGGCGGCGCACCAGCGTGCCGCTGCCGCCCGTCCTGGAGCGGGCCGGCATCAAGCTCGACCCCAACCGGCGCGAGGTCTTCCGCGACGGCAAGGAGGTCCAGCTCGCGCCCAAGGAGTTCGCCGTGCTCGAGGTGCTGATGCGCAGCGAGGGAGCGGTGGTGTCCGCGGAGCAGCTGCTCGAGAAGGCGTGGGACGAGAACACCGACCCGTTCACCAACGTCGTGCGCGTGACCGTCATGACGCTGCGCCGCAAGCTGGGCGAACCTCCGGTGATCGTCACCGTCCCCGGTTCCGGCTACCGGATCTGACCCGCCATGGCCACGACCCCCACGCCCGTGCAGGCGCCGCCCAAGCCGACCTGGGACCCGAGGAGCCCGCAGACCCCCTTCCCGTGGTTGCGGCCGACCATCCGCATACGCCTCACCCTGCTGTACGGCGGCATGTTCCTGATCGCCGGCATCGTGCTGCTGTCGATCATCTACCTGCTCGCCGCGCAGGCCCTCCACGAAGGCAGCGGCCAGGCCTTCAACGTGACCGGGAGCGATCTCCGCATCTCCAGTTCCACCTGCCCCCAGTTGGGCGCGGCGACCACCCAGAGCCAGTTCAGCGCCTTCCTCAAGCAGTGCGACGACATCCAGCGCCAGCATGCTCTCGACGACCTGCTGAGCCGCTCCCTGCTCGCCCTCCTGGGACTGGCGATCATCGCCTTCGCCTTCGGCTACGCCATGGCCGGACGCGTCCTGTCGCCGCTGGGCCGCATCACGCGCACCGCGCGCGCGGTGGCGGGCTCCGACCTGTCCCGACGGATCGAGCTGGACGGACCGGACGACGAGCTGAAGGAGCTGGCCGACACCTTCGACGACATGCTGGAGCGGCTGCAGCGCGCGTTCACCGCCCAGCAGCGCTTCGTGGGCAACGCCTCGCACGAGCTGCGCACGCCGCTCGCGATCAACCGCACCCTGCTGGAGGTGCACCTCTCCGACCCCGGGGCGCCGCCGGAGCTGCAGCAGCTGGGCAAGACGCTGCTGGCGACCAACGAGCGCAGCGAACAACTGGTCGAGGGGCTGCTGCTGCTCGCCCGCAGCGACAACCAGATCATCGAGCGCAAGCCGGTCGACCTGGCCGAGGTGGCCGAGCAGGCCGTCGACCAGGTGCACGGGGAGGCGGCGGCCAAGGGCGTGCTGATCCGCGGGGAGCAGAAGCCCGCGGTCGTCCAGGGCAACGGCGTCCTGCTGGAGCGGATCGCTCTGAACCTGGTCCAGAACGCGGTGCGGTACAACGTTCCCGAGGGCGGCTGGGTCGAGGTCACCACCGAGATCCAGCACGGCCAGGCGGTGCTCGTCGTGTCGAACACCGGGCCGGTCGTGCCGGCGTACGAGATCGACAATCTGTTCGAGCCCTTCCGTCGGTTGCGCACCGAACGGACGGGTAGCGACAAGGGGGTCGGCCTCGGTCTGTCCATCGTGCGGTCCGTCGCCCGGGCGCACGGCGGTCACATCGCGGCAGAGCCTCGCGAGGGGGGAGGGCTTGTGATGCGGGTCACCTTGCCCGTCTGAGATCATGTCGCGACACACGCGGGCTTGTTCGCTTTGCGCGGAATTTCCCGGGGCTCGGTCGGGCTTACCCGTGTGTGATCGATCACAAGGGCGAATTTCCGGCCATCTACTCTCCGTGATCATGAATGCCGTCATAACGCCCGGAAAATCCGGGTTTTCGGGGGTCCTGATCACGGGAAGTACACGGTGAGACGCCTTTGAAGTGCGGCATTCGGACCGTGTACGGTCCCGATCGCCATCCCAGCCGATCACTCGTGAGGAGTTCGGTTGGGTGTCGATTGAGTAACAGACCTTGATGTGAGGCAAAATCTCCGCCTCGAGGCGGGCACAAGTCCGGCCTCTCACGCGTTACGTGCGCTGGAGACACCGCAGACACCCAGAGGGGGAGAGGCGACATGGCCACCGATTACGACACCCCACGCAAGACCGATGACGACGTCGATTCAGACAGCCTTGAAGAGCTGAAGGCACGGCGGAACGACAAGTCCGCCTCGGCGGTCGACGTCGACGAGTTCGAGGCGGCGGAGGGCCTTGAGCTGCCCGGCGCGGACCTCTCGAACGAGGAGCTGGCCGTCCGGGTGCTGCCGAAGCAGCAGGACGAGTTCACCTGCATGAGCTGCTTCCTGGTGCACCATCGCAGCCAGCTGGCCCGCGAGAAGAACGGCCAGCCGATCTGCCGCGACTGCGACTGAGGGCGGGTCGGCCGTGACTGGCTCGACCCCTCCCCGGAAGCGCCGCTTCCCCTTGCGGGGATCGGACAAGGGGCCCGCGGAGGGCCCCCACGGCGTGCGTGACGACGAGCGAGGCTCATCCGGTACGGGAGCGATCCCTGCAGGATCGGCCTCGCTCGAACGTGCGAGTGAACGGGCTGACCTCCCGGCGCCGACGCGGAACACCGCCCCCGTCGCCACGCGACGGGCGGCGGTCATCCGGGAGAAGGCCGCCGTCTGGTCGTAGATGTACACGAAGACGAGCAGTCGTCTGATCTCGTCGCGGTGGTCGAGGTTGACGTACATCGTCTCGCCGGACG
>NZ_JBEPBI010000439.1:0-3603 GCF_040299045.1 Streptomyces sp. NPDC001027 | reverse complement strand
GGAGATGGTCACCCGGCCGTTCTCCAGCACGCTCATGACCTCCGCCGAACCACCGAGGGCGCCGAGCGGGCGCGCGCGGCCCGCCCCGTGCCCGCCGGCCCAGCACCCCTTCACCCGGAGTCCCCCTTGTCCGACCTGCTGCTCGTCTGCCGCCTGACCCTGATCTGCGTGCTGGCCGTGGCCGGCGTCGCCAAGCTGCGCGACCGCCGACGATTCGCCGCGGCGCTGGGCGATCTCACCCGGCTGCCCGCCGCCGCCCGGCCGGCGCTCGCCGTCCTGGTGCCCGCGGCCGAGCTCCTCGCCGCCGTGCTGCTCGCCGTGCCCCGGACCCTCACCGCGGGGCTGGCCGTCGCCGCCGCCCTGTGCGCGGGGTTCAGCGTCGTCGCCGTCACCACCATGCGTCGTCGCAGCTCGGCCGGCTGCCCCTGCTTCGGCAGCAGGACCACCGTGCCCATGGGCCCCTGGCACGTCGCACGCAACGCCGTTCTCACCGGGCTCGCGCTCCTCGGCGGCGTCATCGCCCTCACCCGGGGCGCCACCGCCTCCTACGACGCCCCGGCGCTCGTGCTCGCCGTCGCGGTGGCCGGCTACCTCACCACGCTCGCCGTCTTCACCGACGACCTCGCCTTCTTCTTCTCCGCCCGCACCGGCCAACGCTGAAAGGACGATCACAGAGTGAGCTACGCCATCGCCGGCCTCGCCCTTCTCGCCGCGGTCACCCTCGTCAACGCCCTCCTCACCGTCGCGGTCAGCAAACGGTGGCGGACCATGATGGCCCCCGCCCCGCCCGCCGCCGACCCGGGGCCGCCGGCCCTAGCCGTCCAGGAGGGCGACCGCGCCCCCGCGTTCACCCTGCACACCCCGGGGGGCGACGTCAGCGCGTCCGCCCTGGCCGGGCAGCCCGCCCTCATCTGCTTCCTGCGACCCGACTGCGGGCCCACCCGGGACAGCCTTCCCGGGATCCAGCGCTGGGCCGAGGCGAACACCCCGTCAGGCGCGCGTCTGGTCGCGGTCGTCAGCGGCTCGCCCGCCGATGCGGGTCCCCTGCTCGAAGCGGTCGGCCCGCTCACCGAACTCACCGCCACCGACCCTGTGAACGGGCCCGTCGCCGGTGCCTTCGGCGTCCGCCACCACCCCTCGTTCGTCCTCCTCGACGCCGACGGGACCGTCACCGGGACGGGCATCGGCCAAGGCTCCCTGCCCGCGCTCGACCTCCTGTCCGCATGAGCGGGCGGTCCGCCTCCCGCCCCGCCGACGTCCTGCGGGGCCTCGGCGCCGTGCTCGCCCTCACGGTGCGGTCCTGCCCCGGGGCGCTCGCCGCCCGCGTCGCTGCCGTCCTCATCGCGGGCACCGCCCCCGTGGCGGCGTCCTGGCTGCTCAGGTACGTGGTCGACAGCCTCACCGCGGAGGGGTTCCGTGCCTCGGACCTCAACTGGGCGGCGGCCGGCATCGGCCTGCTCACGGTCCTCCTCGCCGCCTCGTCGGCGGTCTCCTCCTACGCCGACGGCCGTATCCGCCGCGCTGCCTCCACCAGGGCGCAGAGCGAGCTGCTCACGGCAGTCAACCGGCTCAGCGGTCTGTCCAAGCTCGAACAGCCCGCCTTCCACGACCGCGTCCAACTCGCCGTCCAGAGCGCGCAGGGGGCCGAGCGACTGGTCGGCGCCGCCCTCCAGGGCGCCCAGAGCGTCCTCACCCTGGCGGGCTTCCTGACGAGTCTGCTGCTCGTCAGCCCCACCCTGGCCGCCGTCCTCGTCGTCGCGGCCGTTCCGGCGCTCTTCGCGCATCTGGCCAACAGCCGGCATCGCGCGGACATGTTCTGGCGCACCAGCAGCCTCGCCCGCCGCCAGATCTTCTACCGAGGGCTGCTCACGGACTCCCAGGCGGCGAAGGAGATCCGTCTCTACGGTCTCGGCGACTACTTCGCGCAGCGTCTGCGCACCGACCTCGACAGCATCAACCGGCAGGAGGAACGCCTCGACCGCCGCCTCGTCGCCTACGAGACGGCCCTCGCGGTCCTCGGAGCCGCCGTCTCCACCGCCGCGCTCGTCTGGGGCGTGCACCAGGCAGCCGCCCATGTCCTCACCGCCGGTGACGTGTCCCTCCTGGCAGCGGCCCTCGCGGGCATGCAGACGGCGCTCATCGGCCTGGTGGGGTGCATCGCCCAGAGCCACCAGACGGCGCTGCTGTTCAGCCACTACCTGCATGTCGTCCAGGTCCGCGACGACCTCCCGGCCCCGGCCGCCCCGATCGCCCCGCCGCCCCTGAGCCGGGGCCTCGAACTGCGGGACGTCTGGTTCCGCTACAGCGACGACGGACCGTGGATCCTCCGCGGGATCAGCCTGTTCGTCCCGCACGGCACCAGCCTGGCCGTCGTCGGACTCAACGGGGCGGGCAAGAGCACCCTCGTCAAGCTGCTGTGCCGCCTCTACGACCCGCAGCGGGGCAGCATCCACTGGGACGGCGTCGACATCAGGGAGTTCCGCGCGGACCAGCTGCGCGAGCGGGTCAGCGTCGTCTTCCAGGACCCGATGGAGTACGACCTCACCGCCGGGGAGAACATCGGCCTCGGCGACCTCGCCTCCCTCCACGACCACGAGCGCATCCGTGCCGCCGCCGACGACGCGGACGTCCACACCGCACTCACTCGTCTCCCCCAGGGGTACGACACCATGCTCAGCCGGATGTTCTTCCCCGACGACACGGAGGACACCAGCCCCGGCGTCCAGTTGTCGGGCGGCCAGTGGCAGCGCCTCGCGCTCGCCCGGGCCCTGATGCGTTCCGAACGCGATCTCATGATCCTCGACGAACCCGGCACCGGCCTCGACGCGGTCGCCGAACGACATGTCCACGACCGGCTCACCTCGCTCCGGCAGGGCGCGACGAGCATCCTCGTCTCCCACCGCCTCAACACCGTGCGCGCCGCGGACGCCATCGTCGTCATCGCCGACGGAACCGTGGTGGAGGCGGGCGCCCACGATCAGCTGATGGCCGCCCAGGGCGCGTACGCCGAGCTCTTCACCACGCAGGCGCAGGGCTACGAGGAGACCGTCCGGTGACGGTCGCGGCCCCGGCGCTCCTCATCCTCGCCGCGCTCCTCGCCGCGGCCCTGACGCTGGCGCGCGGGCGGCTGGTGGCCGTGACCGTCCGCGGATACAGCATGTCGCCGACCCTCATGCCCGGCGACCGGATCCTCCTGCTCCGCGGCAGACGCCGGGTCGCCACGGGCCGGGTGGCCGTCGTCGTCGCGCCCCACCCCGAACACGGCTGGCGCACCCCGACGGACGCCGCGCCCGCGTCGTACGACGCGTCGCAGTCGCGCGAGGCGTCGGACGGGTGGTACGTCAAGCGCGTCGTCGCCGTCGCCGGAGAGCCCGTGCCGCACTGGGCCGGCCGGTGCCCCGGCACGCACGTGCCGCCGGGGATGCTCGTCCTGCTGGGCGAGCAGCCGGGCTCGAGGGACTCCAAGCAGCTGGGCTACTGCCCCGAGGACAAGCTCATCGGCACCGTCCTGTTCCGCCTGCGGGCCGCCGCGGCCCGAAACACGCCCTAGAAGGCTGATGAAGATCTTGGGTTCTGGCCCCGCCGCGTGAGCGGCGGGGGCAG
>NZ_JBEPBI010000438.1:0-3607 GCF_040299045.1 Streptomyces sp. NPDC001027 | reverse complement strand
CGGCGAACTGGGCAGCCTACGGACCAACGGGTCGTGCGCGAGGGGACAGCTGCGGGAACCGGCCCTGGGGAGGCGTTCCTACTGCCCCGGCGCTCCGACCAGCTTTCCGTCGGGCGCGACGGCGTACCACGTGCCGCCCACGCCCTGGCCGTTGATGTCGCCGGGCGACTTGTCACCGGAGAAGGTGTAGATCGGCGAGCAGTTGACCGTCTGCTGCTTGACGCCGTCACCCCGGGTGAAGCTCATCAGGCCCTTCTTCTGGACGCCCTTGGTGTCGTTCGCGTCCACCGGCGCCACCGCCGGCCACTTCTCCAGGCACGGGCCGTTGCAGTTCGACACCGGCTTGGGCCACGCCTTGTCCTTCAGGAACCGGTAGACGGTCATGCCGTTCTTGTCGACGACGATGTTGCCGAGGTTCGGGTCCTTGCGGACGGACAGCCCGGCCAGAGCGGCGTCTCCGCCGCCGCCACCGGCGCCGCCCCCGCCGCCGCCCTTGGCCTTCTTGCCCTCGGGGGTCAGCGCGAACCACTTGTTGCCGACGCCCTGGCCGGTGGTGTCGCCGGCGTTGGCGTCCTTGGCGTAGTAGTAGGCGGGCCAGCCGGCCACGGTGAGCTGCTTGCTGCCGTCGGCGCGGGTGATCTCGCCGAGCAGCGACTTGTCGATGCCGTCGCCGGCGGTCGCGTCGTCGGCGGACACCGGCGGCCAGGCGGTCGCGCAGTCCCCGTCACAGTTCGACTTCGGAGGTTCCGCGGTGTCCGCGTCGAAGCGGTAGAGGGTCTTGCCGGCGCCGTCGGTGAGGATCTTGCCCAGTTCCGGGTTCGCGGCGACGGCCAGTTCGCCCGTCGATCCGCCCTGCGCTCCGGTGCCCGCACCGACGCCGCCGGGCGCGGGGCTCGCGCTGGCGCCGACCTGACCGTAACCGCTGCCGACGCCCCCGATGCCACCGGCCGGAGCCGTGGCCCCGACGTTCTGGCTCGACGCTGACGTGCCGCTTTCCGATCCGCACGCCGTCGTCAGCGCCAGTACGGCCACGGTGCCAGCCGCGAGTGAGGCGCTCCGCCAGGTGGTCTTCATCGTCAACAACTCCCCGATCGTCCCAAGGTGTTGCGGCGCCCTGCTGCGCCACCGCACGACACTGGGTACGCATGCGGAGGTCCGTTGTGTTCAACCGCGGCACAAATTTCTTTCCGCGGCCGGTGACGCGCCCCGGTCCCGGACGCCCACGCCGGCTCTCGGACCGGGGCCCCGCCTGCACGAACGACGCCGATCGCACAGCTGAACGACGGGCCGCATACGCGCACGCACCACCCGGCAAACCCGTGGAACCGCAGTTCCCCCGTTCGGGGCAATCCCCGCCGGGCGAGGGCTCCGGCCGCCGCGCGAGGCCGCATGATCTCCGTCGTGCATGGACCCGAACCGACCCGAACCGCCCTCGTCACCCGAGGTCTGGCCCTGGTGACCGCGGTCTGGATCCTCGCCGCCGTCCCGGCCGGCGTGGCGACGGCCGACGCGTGCGCGTACGCCTCGACGGGCCCGGACGGCGCCGAGGCGGTGGCCGTCGCGGGGAGTTACGGGTGGCAGGACTCCCCCGTCTGCCCGCAGCCCACCCCGCCGCCCGAGCCGCCGAAGCCGCAACCGCCCGAACCGACGCCGACCCCCACCCCCACGCCCGCCCCGCCCCGACCCCCGGCGCCGGCCCCGAAGCCGCCGCCCCCGGCGCTACGGCCGCCGGCGCCCAAGCCGCGCCCGCAACCGCCTGCGCCCCCGCCGCCGCGCCACGCTGCGCCTCCCCCACGGCCGGCCCCGACGCCCCCGCCCCCGCCCGCGCCGGCCCCCGCCCGCGAGCCGGCGCCCGCTCCGCCCCCCTCGGCAGCTCCGGTGACCTACCCGCCCTACCGCGCGACGGCGCGTCAGCGGCCCGCCCGCGGGGGACAGTCGCCGGTCACCTATGTCCTGCTCGTCACCGTGCCCGCGCTGGTCGCCGTCGCCGCGCTGCGACCGCGCTGACGCCGATCCTGGAGGCTTTCCTTGCCGGAATGGCTTGTTCTCACCCTCGCGATGCTCGCCGCCTGCGCGGTGGTGGTCGTCATCACGCTCGTACGGCACCGCAGGGCGCCCGAGGACGAGGACCCCTCGGAGACCCCGGACGTCATCGAGTACATGACGATGTGGATCGGCGTGGTGTACGCCATCGTCCTCGGTCTGGCCATCGCCGGCGTCTGGGAGGCGCGCAGCGTCGCCCAGGACCATGTGCAGGCCGAGGCGCAGGCGCTGCACGAGATCTCCGAGCGGGTGCGGGTGTACCCGGCGGACGTGCGTGACCGCATTCGAGCGGATGTCAACGCCTATGTCGGACACGTCGTCACCACGGAGTGGAAGGAGATGGCCGACGGCGCCGAGGTGAACGGGCGCGGCGACGAGCTCCTCCACCGGGTCCGGGTGGACGTCACCGACTACCGGCCGGCCTCCGACTTCCAGGCGCAGGCCTACCAGCCGCTGCTGGACCAGCTGGCCGCGGCCGACCAGGCGCGCAACGCCCGCGCCGAGTCGACGGGGGCGACCATGCCCGGCGTGGTGTGGTTCGGGCTGCTGGCGGGGGCCGTCATCACCATCGGCATGGTGTTCGCGCTGCAGATCCGGCGCACCACCCGCGAGCTGGTCCTGGCCGGGCTGTTCTCCGCGCTCATCGCCTTCCTGCTCTTCCTCATCTGGGACTTCGACGCGCCGTACAGCCGCGGTGTCAGCGCGTCGGCGGAACCGTTCCTCCGTCTGTTCCCGGGAATCGGGAGCTGAGGCACCCGGGACCGACGTCCTCTGGGGACCGAGGTGCGTTCACGCGCACGTCCGCGCGCCGGGGGACGGCCGCCACGCCGCCGTCGTCCCCCGGGTGCAGGAACGGCGTCGCCCGAGCGGCCCACACCTGTGCCCCATTCGCACGACAGCGATCGCGGGAGCGCACACGCGTTCCTAGCGTTTCGGTCATCGAGGCGCATTGCTGGAGAGAGCGGAACAGGTCCGCGGCTGCCCTCGGGACCGGAGGATCCACCATGCCCGCGATACGCGTCGCTTCGGCCGCCCTGCTGGGCGTCACCGCCCTGACCTGCTTCGCACCTGCCGCCGTGGCGAGCGACGACGACAACCACTACGTCATGGCCAACGGCTACCGGGTGCTGCCCTCGACGGTCGCAGCGGGCGGCGAGGTCGTTCTCCAGGTCGACCGGGTGGCCAGCGGCTGCCGGAGCTCCGTGAAGGTCACGTCGGGGGTGTTCGACGCCGTCGTCATCCCGAAGGGCTCCACGTCGGCGACGGCACAGGTCGACTGGGACGCCGAGCCGGGCGTCTCGTACCGGGTGACGTTCGCCTGCGGCGGCGTGAGCGCGGTCAAGGAGCTGACGATCGCCGCCGTCCGTCCGGATCCCGTGCACCCTCGGCCGCCCGGGGGTGTGCACGCCGGTGAGGGCGGCACGTCGGCCGGGTTCGACCTCCAGGAGATCGGGCTGGGCGCGGCGCTCATCGCGGGTTCGGTCGCCGCCGCCTACCGCGTCGCGCGACGCCGCTCGGGCGAGGACGGCGGCTGACGGCCCGTCGCACACGGGGCTTCGCCCCG
>NZ_JBEPBI010000437.1:0-3617 GCF_040299045.1 Streptomyces sp. NPDC001027 | reverse complement strand
GCTGACCTGGAGGCCCTCGACCTCGCCGAGCCGGCCTCCGCGTTCAGCTTCTTCGATGCGGGCGAGGAGGCTGTCGCGAAAGAATCAGGGCGTGTCTGTCCGGCCGAGGGCGGCATGGCTGCGGCGAAACCGCGACCTGCTGGAAGGCGGGCCGGCAACCGGTGTGGGTCCACCGGGACGGCTCCGAAGCGGAGGTGGACCACTTCGGGGTGGCAGCGAGAGCGAAATCCACGGGAGCGACTTCGCCGAGGTGTGCGAGGGTGAGGCTCATGGGGAACTCACGGGCCTATCCGGTCTTTCGCACTGCGGACGCTGTCGAGGCGTGGACGCAGGCGCTGCGTCTGAACGCGCTGCTCGAGGAGCGGGACGACGAGGTGACCCTGATGGCCGAACTGGTGACCGTCGAGGAGGTGCGCAGGATGGCAGCGGTGCTGCCGCGGGCCGAGTTCAGTCACCACAGAGCCCGAGTGGACCCGTACGCACGCGAGTTCGCTCACCTCGGCCTGGACATCGTCACGATGCAGGACGCGCTGCTGGAGCCTGAGCTGCCCGTGTCCACCCTGCACTACGTCCTGCCGGGCAGCGTGGAGGACGAGTTCGTCAGGGCGCTGGGGCGAGGATTCGCCTCGATCGGCTTGGCCGGCAGGTGGCCGGACGGCGCGGAGACGGATTCTCGTGGCGTAGCCGCGTACGACGGCGTGGAGGTCGCCTTCAACGGCGACGACCGCTACGGATCGACGCCGGCCGACCGGCACACGGTCTTCGTCCACGTCGACAAGTGGGGCGACCTCGCGCGCGCCGAGAAGCTGGCCGCGTTCCTCGGCGGGACCGTGTTGGGGGACGACCAGCAAGGCTGGTGAAGGGGCCCGGCTCGTGTCCGGTGCGCGGGGCGGGGCCCGGCCGCCTGCTGGATCTGTGCGAGGCCCATGCCCGCTCTCCCCTCGGGGCCCGCTGCTTTCTGTGACCTGTATGACGTGACCCGAGTGAGCTCTTTCTCATCGCGACGGCGTTGCTGTGCAACGAGGTGCATAGGAGCATCGTGCGCATGGCGCTCGAGCACGCGATCCTCGTTTCCCTGCTGGAGAAGCCGGGTTCCGGATATGAGCTGGCCCGGCGGTTCGAGCGGTCCATCGGGTACTTCTGGACGGCCACGCACCAGCAGATCTACCGGGTGCTCAAGCGGATGGGCAGCGACGGCTGGATCGACGTCCGGGACATCCCGCAGCAGGGGCGTCCGGACAAGAAGGAGTACTCCGTCGCCGACCCGGGCCGGGAGGCGCTCCACGCGTGGCTCCAGGAACGCACCGAACCGGAGAGCGTGCGGCACGACCTGGCGGTGAAGGTCCGCGGCGCCGCCTTCGGCGACCCGGCCGGCCTCATCGGCGAGGTCGAGCGTCACCGACAGGCGCACGAGGACCGTCTCGCCCGCTATCTCGAGGGTCAGGACCGCGACTTCCCAGAGCGGCCGCCGTCGGACGGAGCGCCCGACGCCGAACAGGAGCTCCAGCACGTCGTGTTGCGCGGCGGCATCGCATACGAGCGCATGATGATCGCCTGGCTCGACGACGTCCTCGTCACACTCGCCGGATTCGCCGCCGGTCGCTGACCGGCCGACCAGGCTTCCGGCGCCCTGCCCCAGACAGCCCACCCCCACTCCTCTCAGCCGAAAGGCGGCATCCATGGCCGACGCGCTGCTGTTCAATCCGCGCACCTACGACCCCGCGCACTTCGACCCGGAGACCCGCAGGCTGCTGCGCGCGACCGTCGACTGGTTCGAGGAGCGCGGCAAGCGCCGTTTGATCGAGGACTACCGCAGCCGCGCGTGGCTCGGTGACTTCCTCGCCTTCGCCGCCAAGGAGGGGCTCTTCGCGTCCTTCCTCACTCCCGCCTCCGCCGCCGCGGACGGAGAGGCCGACAAGCGCTGGGACACCGCCCGCATCGCCGCTCTGAACGAGATCCTGGGCTTCTACGGCCTGGACTACTGGTACGCCTGGCAGGTCACCGTTCTCGGCCTCGGACCCGTCTGGCAGAGCGACAACGGCGCCGCCCGTTCCCGCGCCGCGCAACTGCTCGCGCAGGGTGAGGTGTTCGCCTTCGGCCTGTCGGAGAAGTCCCACGGGGCCGACATCTACTCCACCGACATGCTCCTGGAGCCCGACGGCGCGGGCGGTTTCCGAGCCACCGGATCCAAGTACTACATCGGCAACGGCAACGCCGCCGGACTCGTCTCCGTGTTCGGCCGCCGCACCGACGTCGAGGGCCCCGACGGCTATGTGTTCTTCGCCGCCGACAGCCGCCACCCGGCCTACCGCCTGGTCAAGAACGTCGTCGACTCCTCGAAGTTCGTCAGCGAGTTCCGCCTCGAGGACTACCCCGTGGCCGAGGGGGACGTCCTGCACACCGGCCGCGCCGCCTTCGACGCCGCGCTCAACACCGTCAACGTGGGCAAGTTCAATCTGTGCACCGCTTCGATCGGCATCTGCGAGCACGCGATGTACGAGGCGGTCACCCACGCCCAGAACCGCATCCTGTACGGCCGTCCCGTCACCGCCTTCCCGCACGTGCGGCGCGAGTTGACCGACGCCTACGTACGGCTCGTCGGGATGAAGCTGTTCAGCGACCGCGCCGTCGACTACTTCCGCACCGCGGGCCCCGACGACCGCCGCTACCTCCTCTTCAACCCGATGACGAAGATGAAGGTGACCACCGAGGGCGAGAGGGTCATCGACCTGATGTGGGACGTCATCGCCGCCAAAGGCTTCGAGAAGGACGACTACTTCGCCCAGGCCGCCGTCGAGATCCGTGGACTGCCGAAGCTGGAGGGCACCGTCCACGTCAATCTGGCGCTGATCCTCAAGTTCATGCGCAACCACCTCCTCGACCCGGTCGCCTACCCGCCCGTCCCCACCCGCCTCGACGCCGCCGACGACGACTTCCTCTTCCGCCAGGGACCGGCTCGCGGCCTCGGCTCGGTGCGCTTCCACGACTGGCGGCCGGCCTTCGACGCGTACACCCACCTCTCCAACGTGAGCCGGTTCCGCGAACAGGCTGACGCCCTGTGTGAGTTCGTCCGCACGGCCGCTCCGGACGAGCAGCAGGCCCGGGACCTCGACCTGCTCCTCGCCGTCGGGCAGTTGTTCGCGCTCGTCGTCCACGGGCAGCTGGTCCTGGAACAGGCGGCCCTGACAGGACTCGACGAGGACGTGCTCGACGAGCTGTTCGCCGTCCTCGTACGCGACTTCTCCGCGCACGCGGTGGAGCTGCACGGCAAGGACTCCGCGACGGAGGACCAGCAGCTCTGGGCGCTCGGCGCGGTCAGGCGACCGGTGGTCGACGCGACGCGTTCCGAGCGCGTCTGGCAGCGCGTCGAGGCTCTGTCGGGCACGTACGAGATGACGCCCTGAGACCGGCGACTCCGGAGACGTCCCGAGCAGGGCTGTGCCGAGCACGGACGTCCGAGCGAGGCTGTGCCGCTGAGCCGGGGTGACGCATCACGTCGGCTCAGCGGGTGACGGGAGACGTCTGCCGGGGGGGTGCCTCTATGTCTTTCGTCAAGCGGTGCGGGGGCTTCTCGGCTGGTAGAAGGTTCCGTCGCGGAGCATGGCGAACAGGACGCT
>NZ_JBEPBI010000436.1:0-3640 GCF_040299045.1 Streptomyces sp. NPDC001027 | reverse complement strand
GAAGGCATTACGTCAGACCCCGAAGCGATCGTGGCGAGAGGAACCGGGATGCGTCCCACCGAGGCGAAGGATCTTCCCGTGCCCGAGCACGCCCCGCCGGAGCCGCGCGAGCGGCGGGAACCGCGCGAGCGGGCGCGTCTTCGCGACCGGGCGGACGCGTACCCCCTCGATTCCGTCGACGTCGATGCCGTCGACGGCGATGTGCCGGCGGCCGTGGGGCGCGTCCTGGACGCCCTCCTGGCCGAACGGGTGGAGCACGCCGCCGCCCTCGACCCCGTGTTCGGCCGTGACCTGGCCGAACGCGTCGCACGGTGCACCGTCGAAGGCGGCAAGCGCATGCGCTCCCAGTTCGTCTGGTGGGCGCTGCGCGCCTGCGGCGGCACGGCCGTGGAGGCGGAGGCCGCCCTGCGCGTCGGCGCCGCCCTCGAGCTGATCCAGACCTGCGCCCTCGTCCACGACGACGTCATCGACGGCTCCCGGATGCGCCGCGGACGGCTCGCCCTGCACGCGGACGTGACCGCCCAGTACGCCGGCGTCCTCCCCGCCGACAGCGGCGACCGCGGCGGACGTTTCGGCGAGGCCGCGGCGATCCTCGCCGGGGACCTGGCCCTGGCCTGGGCCGACGACACCGTCGCGGCCGTCGAGGCGCCCCCGGACACGGTCCGTGCCGTGCGCGATCTGTGGAGCGCCATGCGCACGGAGATGGTGGCCGGACAGTACCTGGACGTCCAGGGCCAGGCGACCTCCTCGCGGTCCCTGGCCCGGGCCGTCCGCGCCGCCTGCCTCAAGAGCGCGCTCTACTCGGTCGAACGCCCGCTGGCGCTCGGAGCCGCCCTGGCGGGAGCGGACGGCGCGCAGAGCGCGGCCCTGTGCTCGGCGGGCAGGTGCGTCGGCATCGCGTTCCAGCTGCGCGACGACCTCGCCGACGTCTTCGGCGATCCCCGGCGCACCGGCAAACCCGCGGGCGGCGACATCCGGGCGGGCAAGCCCACCTACCTGGTCGCGGTGGCCCAGGCCCGCGCGGAGTCGACGGGCGACCGCCACGGCGCCGCCGTGCTGCGGCGCTCCCTCGGCCGCGCCGACCTCTCCGAGAGCCGTCTCGCCGAGGTCCGTGACGTGCTCGTGGCCGGCGGGGCGCGCGACCTCGTCGAGGCGAAGATCGACCGACTGGTCGCCCAGGGGATGCGTCACCTCGACTCCGCCGTCCTGGAGCCTCAGAGCCGGATGCGCCTCCGACAGCTGCTGCACGCCTCGGCCGGCACGACGCCCGCCGCCACCCCCGCCTCCGCACCCACGCCCACGCCCACGCCCACGACGTGCGGAGCGCTAGACGGCGGTCTGCCGCTCTCCCTGCTCCTCCCCGCCGGCGCCGACGGAGTCCTGCGATGACCAGAACCGTTCCCGGACCCACGGATCACGTCGTGGTGATCGGCGCGGGTCTCTCCGGCCTGGCTGCGACGCTGCACCTGCTCGGCGCGGGCCGCCGGGTCACCCTGCTCGAACGCGACACGCTGCCGGGAGGCCGCGCCGGACGCCTGGAGCGCGGCGGCTACCGCATCGACACCGGGCCCACCGTGCTGACCATGCCCGACCTCGCCGACGAGGCGTTCGCGGCGGTCGGCGAGAGCCTGCGCGACCGCGTCGACCTCATCCCCCTGCATCCCGCCTACCGGGCCCTGTTCGCCGACGGCAGCGGCCTCGACGTGCACACCGACCCGCAGGCGATGGAGACGGAGGTCGAGCGTTTCGCGGGCGCGGCGGAAGCCGCGGGCTACCGGCGGCTGCGGGTGTGGCTGGAGCGGTTGTACCGGGTTCAGATGCGCCGTTTCATCGACGCGAACTTCGACTCCCCCTTCCAGTTGCTGACCCCGGACCTGGCCCGGCTCGCCGCCCTCGGCGGATTCGGACGGCTGGACGCGAGGATCGGCCGTCACCTGCACGACGAACGGCTGCGCCGCGTCTTCTCCTTCCAGGCGCTGTACGCCGGAGTCACCCCGGCGCGGGCGCTGGCCGCGTACGCCGTGATCGCCTACATGGACACCGTCGCCGGCGTGTACTTCCCCCGCGGGGGCATGCACGCGCTGCCGCAGGCCATGGCGGACGCCGCCGCGAAGGCCGGCGCCGATCTGAGGTTCGGCCAGGACGTCACCCGGCTGGAACGCTCCGCCGGCCGGATCACCGCCGTCGTCACCGGTCAGGACCGCATCGCCTGCGACGCCGTGGTCCTGACGCCGGACCTGCCGGTCTCCTACGCGCTCCTCGGCCGCACACCGCACCGCCCCCTCGGGATCCGGCACGCGCCGTCGGCCGTCGTCCTGCACGCCGGAACCGACCGCACCTGGCCCGGACTGGCCCACCACACCCTGTCGTTCGGGGCGCGATGGCACCGCACCTTCGACGAACTCACCCGCGCGGGACGCCTGATGAGCGACCCGTCGCTGCTCGTCACTCGCCCCACCGCCACCGATCCGACGCTCGCTCCGCCCGGCCGCCACCTCCACTACATCCTGGCACCCTGCCCGAACACCGACATCGGGCCGGACGCCGCCGCCTGGAGCGATCTCGCACCGCGCTACCGCGACAGCGTCCTGCGGGAACTCGAACACCGCGGGCTGCACGGCATCGCCGACGCCGTGCAGGAGGAGGTGCTCGTCACCCCCGCCGACTGGACGGCCCAGGGGCACGCGGCCGGCACGCCGTTCTCGGCCGCCCACACCTTCGCGCAGACCGGCCCGTTCCGGCCGCGCAACCTCGTCCGCGGCGCCGACAACGCCGTGCTGGCGGGCTGCGGCACCACACCGGGCGTCGGCGTCCCCACGGTGCTGCTGTCCGGCAAGCTCGCCGCCGCACGGATCACCGGGCGGCACTTGCGCGCCGTACCGCGGCGCGGGCGCACCCCTGCGACGGCGACGGCGGCGCCGCCCGCGTCGCCCGTCACGTCCGCGACGCGCGTCACGCCCGTGCAGGAAGGCAGGCAGCCGTGACCGTCCGGGAGCTCGACGCGGCCGGCATCACCGAACCGGCGCTGCGCGCGGCCTACTCCGAGTGCCGTCGGCTCAACGCCCGGCACGGAAGGACCTACTTCCTCGCGACACGGCTGCTGCCGGTGGAACGCCGTCCCGCCGTCCACGCCCTCTACGGCTTCGCCCGCTGGGCGGACGACATCGTCGACTCCCTGGAACCGGACGTCCCCGTCCATCGCCGCGCGGCCGATCTCGCCCGGCTCCAGGAGCGCCTGCACCGCGGGCTCCGGGACGGCCACAGCAGCGAGCCGGTGGTGCTGGCGCTCGCCGACACGGCCCGGCGCTACGCCATCGACCACCGGCACTTCCACGACTTCATGGCGTCCATGCGCAGCGACCTGGAGGTCAGCGACTATCCGACCTACACCGACCTGCACGCCTACATGCACGGTTCGGCCGCGGTGATCGGGCTGCAGATGCTGCCGATCCTGGGCACGGTCGTCCCCCGCGAGGAAGCGGCCCCGCACGCTGCGGCGCTGGGGGTCGCCTTCCAGCTGAGCAACTTCCTGCGCGACGTGGGCGAGGACCTCGACCGCGGACGCGTCTACCTGCCCGCCGACCTGCTGTCCGCGCACGGCGTGGACCGCGAGCTGCTGCACTGGAGCCGCAGCACCGGC
>NZ_JBEPBI010000435.1:0-3672 GCF_040299045.1 Streptomyces sp. NPDC001027 | reverse complement strand
CCGCCCTCGGCGGCCCGGCCCCGTACTGGACCAGCTGGACCTACAAGCCCGGCGGTCTGAGGGACACCCAGACCGAGCACAAGGCCGCCGGTGACACCGCCACCGCGTACGGCTACCCGGCCGTAGACGCCGACGGCGCCGGCCAGCCGCACACCCTGACCTCGCTCACCGTCAACGGCGGCACGGCCAAGTCGCTGACCTACGACGAGCAGGGCAACACCACCAAGCGGTACGGCGCCACCGGTGTCGCACAGAGCCTCACCTGGGACATCGAGGGCGAGCTCGTCCGCCTCACGGAGGGCGCCAAGGCCACCGACTACCTGTACGACGCCAACGGCGATCTGCTGATCCGCCGCGGCGCCGACCAGACCGTCCTGTACCTGGCCGGTCAGGAACTCCACTACGACACCGGAGCCGCCAAGTTCACCGCCCAGCGCTACTACGCGGCCGGTGACGTCACCGCCGTGCGCACGGAGACCGGCCTGACCTGGATGATCGACGACCATCACGGCACCGCCTCGATGTCCGTCGACGCCACCACCCAGGCCGTCACCCGCCGCTACACCAAGCCCTTCGGCGAGAGCCGCGGCGCGGCACCCTCGCTGTGGCCCGACGACAAGGGCTTCCTCGGCAAGCCCGTCGACTCCGGAACCGGCCTCGTCCACGTCGGCGCCCGTGAGTACGACCCGACCCTCGGACGCTTCCTGTCGGTCGACCCCGTACTGGTCCCCGAGGACCACGAGTCGATGAACGGCTACGCCTACGCCGACAACACCCCCGTCACCAAGACCGACCCGACCGGTCTGCGGCCCATCACGGACTGCGAACGCGGGTGCAGCGACGGCAAGGGCGGCTCGTACCGCGACTACATGACGATGGGTCCGAACGGGACGTGGGTCTACCACTCCACGCGGACCTACATGACCAAGGTCCCCGGCACGTCCAACACGTACATCAGCGCCACGGTGACCACGCGCGCCGGCCGGACGACCGCCGTCGACGTCGCCGTCTTCAAGAAGCCGACCTTCAAGAAGGGGCCCAACCCCGAACCGGAGCGCAAGGACGGCAAGAAGAGCAAGGTCATGGACCTCTCCGCGCAGGAGCTGGTCATGCTCTGGGCCAAGGGCGGACCGTCCGACGTCACCCTGCCCCCGGACGGCGAGTTCGTCAGGCAGCTGCGCACGGAGGACCACTTCCGGTCCTTCATCCGCAAGATGCAGGGCCTGATCAAGGACGGCGTGTACACGGCGAAGGGATCATTCGACAAGTCGCACAAGGACCGCACCGACGGGGAGAAGCTCTGGGAAGGCTTCACGGACTTCACCGGGTTCCTCACGGAGGGCATCTACGGGGGCAGTCCCGCGAGCATGGCGCTGGGCTCCTACAATCTCGACTACGAGCTGCTCGGGGTGGCCTGTGAGCCGCCCAGGACGGACTCGGAGTGGGACCACGGGGCCCTGGTCGGCCAGGTGAAGGTGTCGATCTCCAACACCATGTCGGTGGCCTCGGCGACGCGCAGCCTCTCGGACGACGGATACAAGAAGGGCAGCTCGAACCCGGTCATGAAGGCGGGCTCGGACGTCGCGAAGCACATCTGGCCGGACGGCCAGACGGACATCACCGTGAAGATCAACTGGATCGAGGAAATCTATGTGCCGTACTAGGAGAGCCGGACGCGCTCTTCTCGCAGCGGCCGTCTCCGCCGTCCTGGTCGCGGGAGTGTCCGCCTGCGACGAGGGAGAGGACGTCCCCGTCCCCACGCAGGGCCAGATCGTCGGCTCCTGGACCAACCCCGGGGGTGACCGGGTCACCTTCGCGAAGGGCGGCACGGGCACCATCTCGGCGGGAGCCCAGCTCCAGCTGAGCAGCCTGATGGAGAAGTCCGACACCAGGCCGGAGTGCCCGTTCTCCTGGGGTGTCGACACCGTGCCGGCGGGCGGCGACACGTGGGTCTCCGTCACGTTCGCCGCGGGGCAGTGCGGACCGGCTCCGGGTGAGTTCGGCCTGTACTACTACTACGAGGAGGACTCCGGGGCTCTTCGGCTGTCACCGGCCGTGGAGTTCCCGAAGCCCGCGGAGATCTACACCCGCTCGAAGGCGACCGGGTAGCGGATGACCGGGGATCACCGGATCCCGGTGATCCCCGTCCGTGAGAAAGGGGAGGCGCACTCGCGTCTCCCCTTTCTCAGGCCCTGTTCGGTTCTCCTCTTGCGGCGCCTGCTCAGTGACCGATTGGAGCACCGAGCGAGAGCACGCGAGTGGTGCTGCCATCGTCCTCGGCGACGTCCCGGACGTGCTCGAAACCGATCCGGCCCAGCAGGGTCAGTGAGGCCTGGTTCGGTGCAGCCACGGTGGCGTGGACGGCGGTCAGCCCGAGGGCGTCGAAGCCGTACGCGACGATCGCCTCTGCCATCTCCGCGCCCAGGCCGAACCCCCATGCCGCCGGGGCCAGGGCGTAGACGATCTCGTGGCCTCCGACGGAGTCGGTCCACTTGATCTCGGCATGGCCCACCAGGAGCCCGTCCCGGCGAACAGCCCAGACGTCGAACAGCTCCTGGGCGTAGACCTTGGTGAAGATCCGCCCGAACAGGGCCCGGTCCGCCTCTTCGGAAACAGGGCCGTCACCCATCCACTGCGACACCCTGGTGTCCTGGAACAGAGCGACGAAGTCGTCCTCGTCCTCGAGGACATACGGCTCGAGGAGCAGCCGTTCGGTGCGCAGGGTCGGGGTCACAGGCGGCGAGGCTACCCACGCGGCATCAGCTCGGCAAACCACTTTCACGCACGCGGCGCGCCCTCCGCCGCATCCCCTCGCCGCGGCGAGCTTCGGGTGGCCTGCGGGGTCCGGGCACTAGCCTGGCCACCTGCTGACCGACCGCCGCACAGCGTCGAAGGAGTCACCCGCATGGAGATCGTGTCGTCACGGAAGATCACCACGTTTCTGATGTTCCAGGGCAACGCCGAGGACGCGATGAACTTCTACATCTCACTCTTCGACGACGCCGAAGTGGTCGGCATCAGCCGCTACGGAGCCGCGGGTCCCGGCAAGGAAGGCAGTGTGCAGCACGCGACCTTCTCACTCGCCGGCGAGGAGTTCATGTGCATCGACAGCCCGGTGCAGCACGACTTCACCTTCACGCCCGCCGTCTCGCTCTTCGTCCAGTGTCAGGACGAGGCCGAGCTGGACCGCCTCTTCGCTGCCCTGGCCGAGCAGGGCGCCGTGCTCATGCCGCTGGGGGACTATGGATTCAGCCCCAGGTTCGGCTGGGTCAACGACCGGTTCGGCGTCTCCTGGCAGCTGAACCTGCCCGCCTGAGCAGTCGGCCCGAGCCGCCCCGATGCGATGACCTGCTCACCCGCCCGAATATCGGTTGCACGTCCGTGCCGTGGGTCGAACGATGGCACCTTGTGACGACCACAGAAACGCAGCCGGCGTCCGGCGCGGCCCGGCCGATCGCGTTGGTGACGGGAGTCGGCCGCTCCGTGGGGATCGGCGCGGGCATCGCCCGCCGGCTGGCCGGGGCCGGCTGGAACGTCGCCTTCACCTACTGGACGCCGTACGACGCGCGCATGGCCTGGGGCGTCGAGGCCGGCGCCGCGGACGCCGTCGCCGAGTCCCTGGCGGGCGAGGGCGCCGAGACGGCGGCCGTGGAGGCCGACCTCGCCGATCCG
>NZ_JBEPBI010000434.1:0-3825 GCF_040299045.1 Streptomyces sp. NPDC001027 | reverse complement strand
AAACAGCTTGCTGTTTGCGGGGCGGTCAGTGCGAGTCGTTGCCGGGGTGGCGCTTGCTGGGCGCCACCCCCTGGCTCTCGCCCCGACGGTTCATCGCCGCCCGGGCCGGGCAGCGCGCCGACGCCTTGGCGATGGCCGAGGAGGCCCGACGCGCCGCACGTCGCCTGCCGCCCGCGGTTCCCCCGGGCCGGCTGTTCGCGATCAGCCCGGCCGCCGTCGACCTGTACACGGTCGGCGTGCACTGGGCCCTCGGCGACGCCGGCGCCGCACTCGAGGCCGGGAAGAACCTGCGGCCCGAGCAGTTCCCGACCGCCGAGCGCAGGGCTCGCCTGGGCGCCGACGTGGCGCGCGCCTGGTGGGCTTGGCGACGGCCCGAGCAGACCGCCCGCGCTCTGCTGGACGCCTACAGGGCCAGTCCCGGCGAGGTCTGCGACCGGCCCGCGATCCGCCGCATCGTCACCGAACTCACCGACCGGCACTCGCAGGTCGCCGAAGTACGCGCCCTGCACACCGCAGTGACACGCGCACGCTCACACCCGCAGGGCGGGCGCAGAGAGCGCGGCCGAGGGCCTGAACAGCAGATCCTTACGGTGCCCTCCACGAGAACATCCGCATTGATCTTGTCGAAGCCACCTGCAGGGACGCGCGTGTTCCGCGCGCGCCGGACGTGGTCGGTGTCCTGCCGCTGCGGCTATGAGGAGAGCCTTGAGCCGGCAGGGTGCGGCCAGACGCAGCTGGCCAGGGGTGAGCCGCAACTCGCCGCGGATCTCCGCTCCGGCTTTCGCCGCCGCAGCCTTTCGGGTCCGGGATGCTTCTCCCGAGTGCATCAGTACGGGGAGAAGAGGAGTTGCAGCTGGCCCGGGCCGGCAAAATCGGGGGGCTGGTCAGCAACGACCGCCAGACGGCGGCTGGGAGCTGGGCTCGACGTCGCAGCCGTGTGAGCCGGGGCCATCGGAGTGTGCGGGGTGGGTGCGGTGCTCATCGCGTCCTTGGAACTCTCTGGCCGTAGGCGGCCGGATCGGTAACAGGTCCCGCCCACACGTATGGACGCGCGGGCCGAGGCCACCCGGAGGAGGCACCCCTTGGTCGCGACCCGACGGTCACCACTCCCGGGTGTCCGTTATGACCCTTGCCCACCCCTTGACCGGATGGCTTGCCCGTAGTCGATGCCACACAGCCAAGGCCGTAGGGCGGCAGGGCGCAGAGCTCAGGGGCTGCCCGACTGGGTGACTCCCTGCGCGAGTTGGCCGACGACGTCGAAGACGGTCTGCCCGAACGCGGTAGGGGCGATCAGCACGCCGAAGACCAACACGATCACGACGGTCAGCTTCTCGTCGTTCCGGCTTCGGGCCTGTGTGCGCCGCCCCAGCCGCACAACGATGATGACAGCCAGCAGAACCGCAACATTGATCGACAGAACCACCGACCAGCCCTCCCCGTCACACGAACGTCCCAGCACACCTGTAGCCGGAACCACTCCACGCGGTGGGTTGATCACTGATCGTTGGCGGCAAAACGCTTCTGCCCGGCCGGATTTCCGGCCTTGACCAGCCCGCACAGCCGCGCACCGCCCATCGGAGCAGGTCCTGGGCCTCGTCCGGCGTCAGCACGGGCGGAGCCGTGGTTGGCCTCCGCGGGGGCGAAGTCGAGGCCGAGGTCGTCGTAGTCGTCGGTGATCAGGGCGATGTGGACGGCGGACGGCAGGTCACCGGGGTGAATGTCCGGGCGCGGCGGCGACCGGTTGCGGCCCCGGGGCGGTGTTGTCCCGGCCGGGGCCGCAGGTGAAGCGGTGTGGTGCTGCCGGATGCACAGCGCCGGCTGCTCGCGGACCTGGGTCTGTTCGAGTGAGGGACGGGCAGTGGCTGCTCGGCGTGGTGTGCGGCCTTCAGGCACTGGGCGGGCCCCGTCTCGCTGCGCTCAGGAGACGGGCTCGGGGACCTCGCCCGGCCTGACCGGCACGATCTCGACACGGGTGCAGCCCACGGCTTTGAGCTCGGTGCGGCGATGCTTCGCCGACCGTTTGTCGTACCTGCCGGCGGACGCCTGCGGGGTGCCGTCCGGGTCGGTCCACAGGAGACCGTAATGCTGCATCGTGCTCGTCATGGAGATCATCACTTCCCCTCCCCCGACGGCCGTAAGCACGCCGCAAGGCGGCCGGTGAACGATCGCACGGGAGTCGATCTCTCGGCGGCGTCTGCTCTCTTCGCGACGAGCGGGGCCCTCCACCCCGTTTCCCGTCGCCGGAGCCCGCGATCACGCCGCGCGGGCCGGTCACAAGCGGCTGTCGGGGGTGACCATGCGATTGTCCAGGCTCGTGATCAGGCCGTCGGCGTCGACGGTCGCGTGCTCGACGCCGCTGAGGGCCACCAGGCGGTCGTCGGTCCTGCGGGACGCGTGGAGCCAGCGCAGCTCGATCCTGCCGTCGTCGAGCACCGTGGTGGTCCACACGTGCTTGCTGTCCGCCATGGCCTGGGCGAAGCCCCCGTAGAGCTCCCTGAGAGCGGGGATGCCGACCAGCGGTTCCTGCCCCTCGAAGAGCTGCACGGTGGCGTCGGGCGCGAAGAGCGCCAGGATCTCCTCCACTGCCGTGGGATCGTGTGCCAGCCGGTCGAAGAGGGCGATGTACTGGTCGATCACCGAGGTGGTCGTCTGGGGCTGGGTCATTTGCGGTTCCTCCGTCATTTCCGGATCTTGAGAGCACGTGCTCGGGAGTGCTGGTGGCCCGGTCAGGGCCGGCTGTCGGGGGTCGCCGTGCGATTGCGCAGGCTCGTGATCAGGCGGTCGTCGACCCCGCGGGCCGCGTTGAGCCAGCGAAGTTCGACTCGGCCGTCGTCGAGCGCCGCCGAGTCGTGCACCGACGTCACGTGTTCGGCGCTGGTGTCCGGGGACGGGACACAGCCTGCGGGAGGGCGCGGAGGTCGCCCAGCCCCCGCTGACGCGTACGCTCGCCGTTCCTGCTACTCGCGGGGTGAGGCTCACGGGTGTACGGCGGTGAATACTTCGGGCATGGACGAGCACCCCGAACCCGTGCGAGCAGCCGGCGGCGGCCTGGACCGGCGTGCCGAGGTCGGCGCGTTCCTGCGCACCCGGCGCGCCCGGCTCGCGCCGAAGGACGTGGGCCTGCCCACCTATGGACGGCGCCGGGTGCCCGGGCTGCGCCGGGAGGAACTGGCCCTGCTCGCCGGGGTGTCCGTGGCGTACTACACGCGGCTGGAGCAGGGCGACGGGGGCAACGTGTCGGCGCAGATCCTGGACTCCATCGCGCGTGCCCTGCGGCTGTCCGACGACGAGCACGCCCATCTCACGCATCTGGCGAAGCCGAAGCCGGGCAGGAAGGAGCCGGCGGCGCCGGCCCGGCAGGTGCGGCCGGCGTTGCAGCACCTGCTGGACTCGTTCGACGGCGTGCCGGCGTACGTGGTGGGGCGCCGCACGGACATCCTGGCCTGGAACCGGATGGCCGCGGCGGTCTTCGGCGACTGGGCGCAGCTGTCCGCGCGGGAGCGGAACTGGTCGCGGCTGGTGTTCCTGCGTCCCGAGTGCCGCGATCTGTACGTGGACTGGGAGCAGAAGGCGTCGGACGTGGTCGGTTTTCTGCGCATGGACGCGGGCTGTCATCCGGAGGACCCGCAGTTGTCCGCGCTGGTGAGCGAACTCTCCATGCGGAGCGCGCAGTTCCGGCGGCTGTGGGCCGCTCATGACGTCAAGGCGAAGGGCTGCGGGACCAGGGACCTGCGGCATCCGCTGGTCGGCGAGCTCACCTTGTCCTTCGAGACGTTCGGTCTGGCCGACGCCGGCGAGCAGGCGCTGATCACGCATCACGCGGAG
>NZ_JBEPBI010000433.1:0-3857 GCF_040299045.1 Streptomyces sp. NPDC001027 | reverse complement strand
ATCTTCGTGAAGGGCGAGGTGATCAAGACCGTCCCCGAGTCGAAGATCGTCGAGACCCTCATCGAGGAGGCCATGAAGCTGGCCGAGCAGATGGAAGCCGCAGGCATCGCCTCCGGCGAACCGTCGGTATCAGTAGCAGGCTGACCCCGCCCCCACCGACACCCTCAGCCCGCCGGTCCCGGGATGACGCCGGCCGGCATTTTCAGCCCGCCGGTCCCGGGATGACGCCGGCCGGCATTTTCAGCCCGCCGGTCCCGGGATGACGCCGGCCGGTGTTTCTCAGCCCGTCGGTTCTGGGATGACGCCGGCCGGCATTTCAGCCCGTCGGTCCTTGGGCGACGCCGGCCGGTGATTCTCAGCCCGTCCGGCGTTTGAGGACGAGGCCCGTCCAGGGCCGATCGGGGGTCCGGGGGCGCAGCCCCGGGGCACGGCACGACAACCCCACGCTCACGGCGAACGAACGCCCACTGAACGCAGGGCGGCACGCCAAAGCTTCCGCAGGTACAGTGCGGGGACCAGCCAGACCCGAGTGTGAGGCCCCCGCGCGTGTTGACCCAGACGACCTCCCGGGTCCTCGAACCGAGCGACCTGGACGCCGCGCTCGCCGTCCTCGACCGCGAGCCGGTCGCCAACGCCTTCGTGACGTCCCGCGTCCAGATCGCGGGCCTCGACCCGTGGCGGCTCGGCGGCGAGATGTGGGGCTGGTACGAGGACGGCATGCTGACGTCCCTGTGCTACGCGGGCGCCAACCTCGTCCCGATCTGCGCCACCCCCCGCGCCGTGCGCGCCTTCGCCGACCGCGCCCGGCGCGCGGGCCGCCGCTGCTCCTCGATCGTCGGCCCCACCGAGTCGACGACCGGCCTGTGGCGCCTCCTCGAACCCCACTGGGGCCCGGCCCGCGAGGTCCGCGCCCGGCAGCCCCTCATGGTCACCGACCGCATGCCCGCCGACATCGCCCCGGACCCCCACGTCCGCCGCGTCCGCAAGGACGAGATGGAAACGATCATCCCGGCGTGCGTGGCGATGTTCACCGAGGAGGTCGGCGTCTCGCCGACGGCCGGCGACGGCGGTCTGCTCTACCAGGCCAGGGTCGCCGAACTCGTCGCCGCCGGCCGCTCGTTCGCCCGACTCGACGCCCGGGGCAACGTCGTCTTCAAGGCCGAGATCGGCGCGGCGACCTCCCAGGCCTGCCAGATCCAGGGCGTGTGGGTGGCCCCCGAGTACCGCGGCCGGGGACTGGCCGCCCCCGGCATGGCCGCGATCCTGCGCTACGCCCTGGCGGACGTCGCCCCGGTGGCGAGCCTCTACGTCAACGACTTCAACACGGCGGCGCGGCGCACCTACACGAGGGTGGGCTTCCAGGAGGTCGGAGCCTTCACGAGCGTGCTCTTCTGACGCCCCTGTAGGCTCCCCGCCATGGACCTCGCCATCGGCCCCCTGGACCTTTCCGCCCACGTGGACGAGGCCCTGGCCGTCCAGGCCGTCGCCTTCGGGCTGGGTCCGGACGAAGTGGCCGTCAGGCGGCAGATCGTCCTGCGTCACATGACGAGCCCGGGCGCGCGGGCCTTCGGCGCGACCACCCCCGAAGGCCGACTGACCGGGTTCGTCTACGGCATGCCGAACGACCGCACCCACTGGTGGTCCACCGTCGTCCAGCCCTACCTGCGGGCCCAGAACAACGAGTACTGGCTGGACGACTCCTTCGTGATCACGGAGCTCCACGTCCACCCCGCCCACCAGAACCGAGGCGTGGGCCGGGCCCTGATCACCATGATCACCGACACCGCGACCGAGCCCCGCTCGATCCTCTCCGCGATCGACACGGAGAGCCCGGCCCGCGCCCTCTACCGCTCCCTCGGGTACCACGATCTGGCCCGCCGCGTCCTGTTCCCGAGCGCCCCCCGCCCGTACGCGGTGATGGGCGCCCCGCTGCCCCTCCTGCGCCGCTGAAACGGATCCTGCGCCGCTGAAACGGATTTCCGGGCACGCCGCGCTCCCGGCTAACCTCCTAGCCACCACCTTCCCCCGCCCCCGGTCCCGTCCGGGGACGGCGGGCCCCCATCGGCAGGAGTACGAGAACCATGGCCAACGCACCGGTCCAGCGCATGTCCCAGTTGATGGCGAAGACGCTGCGCGACGACCCGGCGGACGCCGAAGTCCTCAGCCACAAGCTCCTCGTCCGGGCGGGCTACGTCCGCCGCACCGCCGCCGGCATCTGGTCCTGGCTGCCGCTCGGCAAGAAGGTCCTCGCGAACGTGGAGCGCATCGTCCGCGAGGAGATGGACGCCATCGGCGCCCAGGAGGTGAGCCTTCCCGCGCTGCTGCCCCGCGAGCCCTACGAGGCGACCGGCCGCTGGGACGAGTACGGTCCCGAGCTGTTCCGTCTTCAGGACCGCAAGGGCGGCGACTACCTCCTCGGCCCGACCCACGAGGAGATCTTCACGCTGATCGTGAAGGACCAGGCGTCCTCCTACAAGGACCTGCCGGTCATCCTCTACCAGATCCAGACGAAGTTCCGTGACGAGGCCCGCCCCCGCGCCGGCATCCTGCGCGGCCGCGAGTTCCTCATGAAGGACTCGTACTCCTTCGACACCGAGGACGAGGGCCTGGCCCGGTCGTACGCCCTGCACCGCCAGGCCTACCAGAAGGTGTTCGAGCGCCTCGGCCTCGACTACCGCATCTGCGCCGCCACCGCGGGCGCCATGGGCGGCTCGAAGTCGGAGGAGTTCCTGGCCCCGGCCGGCGCCGGCGAGGACACCTTCGCCGACTGCCCGAACTGCGACTTCGCGGCCAACACCGAGGCGATCGCCTACGAGCTGAAGCCGGTGGACGCCGACGGCGTGCCCGCGCTCGAGGAGATCCCCACCCCGGACACCCCCACCATCGAGACCCTCGCCGCCCACCTCGGCGTGCCGGCCTCCGCGACCCTGAAGAACCTCCTGGTGAAGGTGGGCGGCGAGATCGTCGCCGTCGGCGTGCCCGGCGACCGCGAGGTCGACCTCGGCAAGGTCGAGGCGCACTTCGCCCCGGCCGCCGTCGAACTCGTCACCGCCGAGGACTTCGTGGGCCGCCCCGACCTGGTCCGCGGTTACGTCGGTCCCCAGGGCCTGGGCGAGAAGGTCACCTACATCGCCGACCCGCGGGTGGCCCCCGGCACCTCCTGGATCACCGGCGCCAACAAGGAGCACACGCACGCGAAGAACGTCGTCGCGGGCCGCGACTTCGAGGTCGGCGAGTACGTCGACGTCGTCGTCGTCCAGGAGGGCGACCCCTGCCCGAAGTGCGGCGCGGGCCTCCACCTGGACCGCGCCATCGAGATCGGCCACATCTTCCAGCTGGGCCGCAAGTACGCCGACGCCCTCAAGCTCGACGTCCTCGGCCAGAACGGCAAGCCGGTCCGGGTGACCATGGGCTCGTACGGCATCGGCGTGTCCCGCGCGGTCGCCGCCCTCGCCGAGCAGACCGCCGACGAGAAGGGCCTGTGCTGGCCCGCCGAGGTCGCCCCGGCCGACGTGCACGTCGTCGCCGCGGGCAAGGCCCTGCAGACCGAGCTGGCGCTCGAGGTGTCGGAGAAGCTGCGCGCGGCCGGTCTGCGCGTCCTCGTCGACGACCGGGCCGGCGTCTCCCCGGGCGTGAAGTTCACCGACTCCGAGCTGATGGGCGTGCCGCAGATCCTGGTGGCGGGCCGCCGCTCCGCCGAGGGCGTCCTGGAGCTGAAGGACCGCAGGACCGGCGAGCGCGAGGAGCTCACGGTGGACGAGGCGATCGCCCGCCTCACCGCGTGACCTGGTCCGATCCGGGGTCCGCGTGAGGTGAACGGGATTCCCGCAGGCCGTTCCCCGACCGTGGCGTGACAG
>NZ_JBEPBI010000432.1:0-3888 GCF_040299045.1 Streptomyces sp. NPDC001027 | reverse complement strand
GCAGCCGGCCGCGGGTCGCGGAGCGGGCTCCGGCCTCGGCGGAGGCGGCCGCGAAGGACCCGTCCGTGAAGGCCTCGCCCGCGTAGCCGCGCGCCTTCTCCCCGGCCGGTTCGCCGGACTCGCCGCGACCCGCCACCCTGATCTCCACATAGGCCGCGGCCGCCCAGCCCAGGATGCCGTCGGCCAGGGCGGTGCCGAGCAGTCCCTCGAACTGCAGCAACTGGTCGGCGGTGTGGGTGCAGTGCCGGCAGCCGTCCAGGTGGGTGCGCAGGTCGGGGTCGACGTCGACGCCGCCGCGCCGGCAGGTGACGTCCAGCAGCCGGTGGTAGCGCTGGCACTCGTCGTCCGTGGCGAGTTCGCGGTGCACCTGGAGGCACTCCTCGCGCAGCCGCTCGCGGGAGCGGCTCAACTCGCCGCGCGCGCCGTCCTCTTCGAGGCCGAGCAGGCCGGCCGGGACCGCCAGGGGCTCGGCCTCGACCTCGACGTGCCAGAGCAGGCAGCGAGCCGACTCGGGCAGCCGCTGGAACGCCCGGGACAGCATGCGCCGGTTCACGGGCGGCAGCATGAGGGCGGCCGCGCGGTCGGCGATCACGCCGTCGCCGTCGCCCTCGGAGCGCAGCGCGGGATGCAGCAGGTCGCGACGGCCGTCGGTGTCCCACTCGGCCGCGACACGGCGGACGGTGACCAGCAGATGAGGGCGCCAGGCGGCCGTCGGACCGTTCTGCCGCAGGGTCTCGCCGAACAGCCGGGTGAAGGCGGCGGTGGTGAGCATGCCGGCCGCGCGCTCGTCGTCGGTGCACAGCCGGGCATAGGCGAAGGCGGCCTCCCAGTGCCGGTCGAGCAGCTCTCCGACGGGATGCAGCGCGGGCGACGCGCCCGTCCACTTCTTCAGCTCCGCGCTGAGCTGTTCGTCCGTCGCGTCGAAGCGGCGCGCCGAAGGGGAATTCGACAGGCCTGCGTCATTCACGGGCTGCATTCCTTCCGGGGGCATGCGGCATAAAGTCCATACCATCGGGTTTGCGGTTCCGCCCGGGCGGCGGGACGACTCGCACAGGGTTCGGCGCCTCTGACGTCCGTGGGGGCAGCTCTTGTGAAGCGTGGGGAGTGTGACGGGAGGCGTCTCGTGCGCACGATGGGGAAATCGTTGTCCGCGCGCCGACAAGGCACACCTTCGCACAACCGGACCTGGACGAACAAGAGATCCCACGGTTTCGTACACGGGGTACCGACCGCCGGATATTGACGAATCGTCAATGCGGGATCGGAGTGAGGGGCGGTCACGTTATCGCCGTCCCTTTTGGCGCTCTTTCGAAGCAGCTGTCCGGACGTCATTGCCGGAATGTTTCGCTTGCCGGGCCGCCGCCCAGGCCCGTCTTTCGCACCGCCCGGGCGGGGGGTTACGGTGCCAGTTCCGCACCCGGCGGACCGAGGAGGCCCCGCATGACGGTCACGGACGTCGACACCGCCGGCACGCCCCGTCTGAGCGAGGCGGATCGGCGGCAGTACCAAGAGGACGGTTACGCCGTCGTGCGCGGGCTGTTCGCACAGGACGAAGTCGACGCGCTGTGCGCCGAGTTCGAGGCGCTGCACGCGGCGGGGCGGCCGGTGCCCGGGCATTTCGAGCCGCGTCCGGGCGCCGTGGACCCGCTCTCCGTGTACCCGAGGGTCATGCACCCGCACGAGATCGTTCCGCTCGCCCGCCGGGTGCTGCTGGACGCCCGGCTGCGGGACGTGCTGGAGCAGTTGCTCGACGAGGAGGTGCTGGCCGCGCAGAGCATGTTCTATTTCAAGCCGCCGGGCGCCCGGGGTCAGGCGCTGCACCAGGACAACTTCTATCTGCGGGTCGAGCCGGGCACCTGCGTGGCCGCCTGGCTGGCCTGCGACGAGATCGACCGCGACAACGGCGGTCTGGAAGTCGTGCCCGGCACGCACCGGATGGACCTGTTCTGCCCGGAGACGGCCGACGCGCAGGTGTCGTTCGCGCGGGAGTACGTGCCGCCGCCGCCCGGGCTCGCGGCGACGCCGGTCGACATGGCCGCGGGCGACGTGCTGTTCTTCAACGGCAGTCTGGTGCACGGATCGCAGCCCAACCGCAGCGACGACCGGTTCCGCCGGTCGTTCATCGGGCACTACGTCGGACGCTCGGCGGAGCGGATCGGCTCGTACTACCGGACGATGACGATGAACGGCGAGCCGCTGGCCCTGCGCGAGAGCGAGGGGGCGGGGCCCTGCGGCACGGAGTTCGCACCGGCCGGCCCCCACTGACCCTCACGACCCCCCTCGCCCCGGCGTCGCCTCCCGTCGCCTCCGGCTCAGTGCCCGGCGACGGCATGCGGGCGGTAGGGCTGCTCGAGTTCCTGCAACTCCTTCTCGGTCAGCTCCAGTTCGACGGCGGCCACCGCGTCCTCGAGATGGTTCGGCTTCGACGCGCCGACGATCGGCGCCGTCACCGTGCCCTGGTGCAGAAGCCAGGCCAGGGCCACCTGGGCGCGCGGCACCCCGCGGTCGCCGGCGATACGGGTGACGGCCTCGACGATCGTCCGGTCGCCCTCCGGGTAAAGGGCGCTGCCGAAGGCGTCACTGGCACTGCGGTCGGTCCGCGTGCCCCAGTCGCGGGTGAGACGGCCGCGGGCCAACGGGCTCCAGGGCAGCACGCCCACGCCCTGGTCCGCGCACAGGGGCAGCATCTCGCGCTCCTCCTCCCGGTAGAGGAGGTTGTAGTGGTTCTGCATCGAGACGAACCGGGTCCAGCCGTGCCGCTCGGCCGTGTGCTGCATCGTGGCGAACTGCCAGGCGTACATCGAACTCGCCCCGATGTAGCGGGCCTTGCCCGCCTTCACCACGTCGTGCAGCGCCTCCATCGTCTCCTCGACGGGGGTGTGCGGGTCGAAACGGTGGATCTGGTAGAGGTCGACGTGATCGGTGCCGAGGCGGCGCAGGCTGTGGTCGATCTCGGACAGGATCGCCTTGCGGGACAGTCCGGCGCCGCCCGGCCCCGGTCGCATCCGGCCGTGCACCTTCGTGGCGAGCACGATCTCGTCACGCCGGGCGAAGTCGTGCAGCGCCCTGCCGACGATCTCCTCGCTGGTGCCGTCGGAGTAGACGTTCGCGGTGTCGAAGAAGGTGACGCCCGCCTCCAGCGCCTGCCGGATCAGCGGCCGGGACGCCTCCTCGTCGAGGGTCCACTCGTGCGTGCCCCGGTCGGGGACGCCGTAGGTCATACAGCCCAGACAGATCCGCGACACGTCCAGACCCGTCGAACCGAGCTTCACGTACTGCATGCTCGCCGCTCCTGACATCGGTGGGAGGTAGGGAGGTACGTCAACGAGCGTATGCGGACGAGGACGAGGGCCGGCACAGGGACCGGAGACGAAGGCGGAGACGGGACCGGGGACGGAGACGGGGACGGAGGCGGAGGCGGGGACGGGGACGGGGACCGGGAGGGGACGCGAGAAATCCGGTTGCCCCCGGCCGCTCCTCACCCGCAGGATCCAGCCATGCTCACTTTCGACGCCTCTCTGCCGCTCACGTCCGCCGCCGCTCCTACGGCGCCGGTCCAGCAGCAGCCCGGCCGCCCCCGGAGGCTCGACGCCGCACGACGGTGACGGCCGCCCTCGTCGCGGGCCTGGTCGCGGGATACGGCATCGCCGTGCCCGTCGGCGCGGTCGCGACCTACCTCGTCTCGCTCACCGCCCGCACCTCCCTGCGCACCGGGGTGTGCGCCGCGCTCGGCGTCGCCACCGCGGACGGCCTCTACGCGCTGGTCGCGACCGTCGGCGGCTCCGCCGTCGCGGCCGTGCTGCGACCGGTGCTGACTCCGCTGCGCTGGGTCTCGGCCCTGGTCCTGCTGGCGCTGGCGGTCCGGGGCGCGCACAGCGCCCTGCGCCG
>NZ_JBEPBI010000431.1:0-3967 GCF_040299045.1 Streptomyces sp. NPDC001027 | reverse complement strand
GGTCCGCGCGGGCCAGCCGCGCGAGGCCTCCGCCGCCCGGCGCCACCGGCTCGCCGTCCTCGTCGAGGAACCGCGCGCCGAGCGCGGAGAGCATGCCCGCGCCGCCGTCCGTGGTCGCGCTGCCGCCGACGCCGAACACGATCGTCCGCACGCCTGTGTCGAGCGCGGCCCGCAGCAGCTCGCCCGAGCCGTACGTCGACGCCGTGAGCGGGGCGAGGACGCCGGCCGGGAGCCGTTGCAGTCCGCTCGCCTCCGCCATCTCCACCACCGCGGTGTCGCCGCGCACCGCGAACGCGGCCGTCACCTCCTGGCCGAGCGGCCCGGCGACCCGCACCTCACGGCGGGCGAAGCCGGCGGCGACCGCCGCGGCCACCGTGCCGTCACCGCCGTCCGCGACGGGCAGGGCCTCCACCTCGACGTCCGGCACGGCCCGGCGCAGCCCGGCCGTCACCCGCTCGGCGACCTCCACGGCCGTCAGCGAGCCCTTGAACTTGTCCGCGGCCACGAGCACCCGTCGGGTGCCCTGCCGTGCAGCGTCCGCCACCTTTGCCATCCCCTTGCTCTCCGGGCCCCGCGCACCTCAGGGCCAGTCGCGCCGTTGTGACCTTAACCGCAGCAGGCCCGTGCCGTCATGCCGTGCCCGACCGCCGGACGCGGCCTGCGGGCCCTCCCGCCGCGTACGCTTTCGGGATGACTGCCTCCAGCCCGCCCGGCTTCGCCGCGTACGTCGCCTCCCTGCCCCGCGTCCTGGCCGGAGCGGCCGCGCTGTTCCGCGACGCGCGGGGGCGGGTCCTGCTGGTCGAGCCGAACTACCGGGCCGGCTGGGCCCTTCCGGGCGGCACGATCGAGTCCGACACGGGCGAGAGCCCTCGGCAGGCGGCGCGGCGCGAGACGCTCGAGGAGATCGGGCTCGACCGCGACCTCGGCCGGCTGCTCGCGGTGGACTGGGTGCTCGGCCCGGACCGTCCGCCGCTGGTGGCGTACGTGTACGACGGCGGGGTCCTCGACGAGGCCGACCTCGGGGCGATCCGGCTGCAGGAGTCGGAGCTGCTGTCCTGGCGGCTGGTGCCGCGCGAGGAGCTCACCGGCCATCTGCTGGGAGAGCTGGGCCATCGGGTGCTGGCCGCGCTGGACGCCCTGGACGACGGCACGGCGACGGCCGAGCTGGAGGACGGCCGCCCCGCGCGCTGACCGACGCGGTCGCGCACGACCGGTCCTACGGCGTCCCGGGAGCCGCCCCCGCCGGTGAGCGCCCTGACCTCTACGAGGAGTTCGGCGTCGAGGGGGGGCGTGCCCCGGCCGTGCGGAGAGGGCGGCGCCGGGCGCTGCGCCCCGGACGGGTAATGCGCTCGCGGCCGCCACAGGCCCGCCCTACGCTCGAACGCATGAACAAGCCCCTTGTCGCCATCCTCAGCGGTGCGGGCGTCTCCACCGACTCCGGCATCCCCGACTACCGCGGCCCGAACGGGCTGTGGCGACGCGATCCGGAGGCGGAGAAGCTCGTCACCTACGAGCACTACATGGGCGCCCCGGAGATCCGGCGGCGCTCATGGCAGATGCGACGCACGAGCCAGGCGCTGAAGGCCGAGCCGAACGCCGCGCACCTGGCCGTCGCCGAGCTGGAGAAGTCCGGGGTCCCCGTACGGGTGATCACCCAGAACGTGGACGGGCTCCACCAGCTCGCCGGTCTGCCCGGGCGCAAGGTCCTGGAGCTGCACGGCAGCGCCCGCAGCGTCGTCTGCACGAGCTGCCGTGCCCGCGGTCCGATGGAGGACGCCCTCGCCCGCCTGGAGGCCGGCGAGGAGGACCCGCACTGCCCGGACTGCGGCGGGATCCTGAAGTCGGCCACCGTCATGTTCGGCGAGCGGCTCGACCCGGTCGTCCTCGGCCAGGCGCTCGCGATCAGCAAGGCCTGCACCGTGTTCATCGCCGTCGGCACCAGCCTGCGCGTCCAGCCCGCCGCCGGGCTCGCGGGCGTCGCCGCCGATCACGGAGCCCGTCTGATCATCGTCAACGCCGAGCCGACCCCGTACGACGACCTCGCCGGCGAAGTGATCCGCGAGCCCATCGGCACCGCCCTGCCCCGGCTCTTGCGGGGCCTGGAGAGGGAGAGCGCGTAGGGCCCTGACGGGCGGACCACGGGCCAGGCCCTAGAACAGGGTCCGCCCGACCGCGACGGCGCCGCTCTCGAAGTCCAGCAGCCGACGTTTGCGGTCCAGGCCGCCGCCGTAGCCGGTCAGGCCGCCGCCGGCCCCGATCACGCGGTGACAGGGCACGATGATGCCGATCGGGTTCTTGCCGTTGGCGAGGCCCACCGCGCGGGAGGCGCCCGGACTGCCGAGGGTTTCGGCGAGTTCGCCGTAGGTGCGGGTCTCGCCGTACGGGATCGCGCGCAGCCCGGCCCAGACACTGCGCTGGAACGGGGTTCCGTGCAGGCGCAGTTCGAGGGTGAACTCCGTCAACTCGCCCGCGAAGTAGGCCGTCAGCTGCTCCTCGGCGGCCTCGAAGCCGGTGTCGTCGCGGACCCCGAAGTTCTCCTCGGGCGGTCGGTGACGCTGGTCGGTCATGTAGAGGCCGCACAGGACGCCGTCGTCGGCTACGAGCGTGAGCGGGCCGTACGGGCTGTCGAAGATCGTGTGGTGCTTCACAGAACGTCCTTATACCGGAAGGAAGTTGATCGGGTGGCTGTCGGTCGCCCAGAGGTACTGGACGGCGTACGCGCGCCAGGGGCACCAGGCGGCCGCCCGCGCGGTCAGCGCCGCCGGTGTCGAGGGCAGGCCCAACTCCTGTGCCGCGCGCCGGATTCCGAGGTCGGTGGGCAGGAAGGCGTCGGGGTCGCCGAGGGCGCGCATCGCGATGACGTCGGTGGTCCAGGGGCCGAAGCCGGGCAGCGCGAGGAGCCTGGCGCGGGCCTCGGGCCAGTCGCTCTCCGCGCCGAGGCGCAGGGCGCCGCCGGCGAGTTCCCGCACGAGGGTGGTGAAGGTGGTGCGGCGGCTGCGCGGCATGGCGAGCGACGCGGGATCGAGCTCGGCCAGCGCCTCGGGGGTCGGGAAGAGGTGGGTGAGGCCGCCTTCGGGATCGTCCACCGGGTCGCCGTGGGCGGTGACCAGGCGGGCGGCGTGCGTGCGGGCGGCCGCGGTGGACACCTGCTGGCCCAGCACGGCGCGCACCGCGAACTCCGCCTCGTCGACCGTGCGCGGCACCCGCCGGCCGGGCGCCTTGTCCACCAGGGGCGCGAGCAGCGGGTCCGTGCGCAGCTGGTCGTCGACGGCGACCGGGTCGGCGTCCAGGTCCAGCATCCGCCGGCAGCGGCTGATGGCCACGGTGAGATCGCGCAGGTCGCTGAGGGTGAGCCGGCAGCCGATGTGGTCCGGGTTCGGGGTGAGCGCCACCACGCCGTGCCCGTACGGCAGCCGCAGTGTGCGCCGGAACGCGCCGTCGCGCCACTCCTCCACGCCGGGGACGCCGGTCGCGGCGAGATGGCCGAACAGGTTGTCGGGGTTGAGGGGGGCGCGGAAGGGGAGGCGCAGCGCGAGCGTCCCTGGCGCCGCCGGGCGGGCGGGGGCGTCCTTGCGCGGGGCGCGGGCGCGCAGGTCGCTCGGGGCGAGGGCGAAGACCTCGCGGACGGTGTCGTTGAAGGTGCGCACGGAGGCGAAGCCGGCGGCGAACGCGACGTCCGCCATGGGGAGCGAGGTCGTCTCGATCAGCAGGCGGGCGGTCTGGGCGCGCTGGGCGCGGGCCAGCGCGAGCGGTCCAGCGCCGAGCTCGCCGACGAGTTGGCGTTCGATCTGGCGGGTGCTGTATCCCAGCCGGGAGGCGAGTCCGGGAACGCCTTCGCGGTCGACGACGCCGTCCGCGATCAGCCGCATGGCCCGTGCGACCAGGTCGGCCCGCTGGTTCCACTCCGGGGAGCCGGGGCTGGTGTCGGGCCGGCAGCGCTTGCAGGCGCGGAAGCCGGCCTGCTGGC
>NZ_JBEPBI010000430.1:0-3969 GCF_040299045.1 Streptomyces sp. NPDC001027 | reverse complement strand
GACCATGATCAACGATCAAGAGCTCGACGTCTCACGGCCAACCATGCACGAGCTCGTTAGTGTGGCTTTATGGGGTGGGTTTACCGTCTGGGCGTATGAGCGTTCATGGCGTTGGCGTTGATGGTGATGGTGAGTTGTGGGTTCGGCGTTTTCATCGGTCGGGGGGTGCGGGGGTGCGGTTGGTGTGTCTTCCGCATGCGGGTGGGACGGCGTCGTTCTTCTTCTCTTATGTGCGGGTTCTGTCGGTGTGCGGATGTGTTGGCGGTGCAGTATCCGGGGCGTCAGGATCGGCGTCATGAGCCGGCGTTGACGTCGGTGGACGTGTTGGCGGATCGGGTGTTCGAGGTGTTGAGGCCTTTCGGTGATCTGCCGGTGGTGTTGTTCGGTCACAGCACGGGCGGGATCCTCGGGTTCGAGGTCGCGCGGCGGATGGAGCGGGCGGGCCGGCGGCCGTTGGGGCTGATCGTGTCGGGGCGTCGTCCTCCTGACGTGGGTGCGGTGGACGATTGCACACGCGTGGCGATCAGGCGTTGATTGCGGAGATGAGCGTGTTGACGGGGGAGTCCGATCCGCGGGTCGGCGTGGAGCAGGCGATGGCGTGGCGGGACTTCACCAGCGGTCCGTTCACGTTCCGCCGTTTCCCGGGCGGGCATTTCTTCCTGACTGCGCAGCAGGACGCCGTCACGGCGGCCGTCGCCGCCGACCTCGGCCGGCTCCTCCGGCCCGCCGCCCGCTGAGCCGGCGCTGAGGGCCCTCCCGTGACCGGGGCCGGCGACGCGGGGCGCACCGGCCGTTCGCCGCCGCCCCTGTTCCGGAACCGGAACCGGATCGGGAGCGGGAGCAGGAGCAGGGTCCGGAGCGGGAACGGGAGCCTGGTGTGCCTGAGCTGCGCTGTGAAGGGGTTCGCCGGGTCGGTGGCGAGAAGCGTCCCCCCCGGCATGGTTGATTCGGTGGCGAGGCGTTCCCCCGGCGTGGTTGATTCGGCGGGCCGTGTGCGGCGTCGTGGTCCGCGTTGCCCGGGGCCGGCCGGTGTTCCGTCCGGGCCCGCGGTCGTGCTCCCGCACTGAGGTCCACAGCCTCGACCGGTTGCGGCCGTAGGCTCGTCGCTCACTTCGTGAACGCGATCACCAGCGGGTCCGACTCCGGCGCGACGTAGTCGTATGTGGGGGAGTCGACGTGGCAGTGATCGTTTGCGCCGGCGTCGGCGGCGAAGCCCTCAATGCTGGCGGCGAGGAGGTCGAGGGCCTCTCGCCCTCCCTCGATCCTGAGGACCTGGGCTTGCGTGACGATCGAGACGGCGGCCCGCTGAGGATCCTCCCGAAACGCGATCTTCGACAGCGACCTGTCGTAGGGAGAGGGGCACGGGTTCTGCGAGAGGTCGAGGCTTGCGGCCTTCTCCCGCAGCAGCCGCCCGAAGGCCAGCAGTGCTTGACGCGTCCCGGAGAGCTCGAGCTCTTTCGTCTCCCCGCTGTACAGAACCTGCAGCATCACAACCTCTCCGACGCGCCGATCGTATCGATCGTCTGCAAGGTGGCCTTCGGCGGTCTGCGGGTCGTCGGGGCGGGCGGGCGGTCGGGGTCGGTCCGTGCGCCGGCCCATCCGTGCGGTGGTCGGGGCGAGGGGTGCGGGCCGTGGGGTGGCCGGGGCATGCGCCGGTCCGTGCGAGGGCCGGGCTGGGGGCGGGCTGGGCGGGGGTGGGGTGGGGGACTTGTTGCATGGCCAGTTGCGGTCAGCGTTCGGGCGCTCTGCGCGTGGTGGGGTGCTGCCAGGCTGGCGTTCATGACTTTGGTGGGCCGCAATGAGGAGCGCATGCGCATCGACGACGCGTTGGACGCGGGCATGCGCCGCGCGTTCGCCGTCGTGTTGGTGGAAGGCGTCGCGGGTTGCGGGAAATCGGAGCTGCTGCAGCACTGCGCCGACGCCGCCCGCCTCCGAGGCACCGTCACCGTGCACGCCGCCTTCCCGGCCCGGCCCGCCGAACTCTCGGTCCTGGACGCCACCTTCCCGGCCGCGTCTGCGGAGTCCTCGGTCGTGGACGCCGCCTTCGCGGTGCGGTGTGCTGGGTCTTCGGGCGTGGAGGCCCGGCTCCGTCCGCCGGGTCCTCGGTCGTGGACGGTGCGGTCGTGGATGCTGTCGCCTGGGTGGTGTGCGTCGACGACGTCGGTCGGGTGGACGCTGCAGGACAGGCTCGTCTGGGCGCGTCGGTCACCTCCGCGCCGCGTCGTCGTGGCGGGCTGCTCCTCGTTCTCGCGGTCGATCCGGCGAAGCCGCTTGGCACGGCGTTGGAGGGTGCGCTGCTGGGGCATCCCGCGGTCGCGCAGTGGCTGCGTGCGCAGGCCGACACGCCGGTGCGCGACGCCGTCGTCGGCCGGGTCCACGACGTCAGCCTCGGCAACCCTGTGCTGTGCGGGCCCTGCTCGGCGAGCCTGGTCACGCCCCGCAGCCGGCGGTCCCTTCGCCCGCGCCTTGAACGCCTTCCTGCAGCGCTGTCCGGCTCCAGCCGCCGCGCTGGCGCGGGCGCTGGGCGTTCTGGGCGAGCAGGCGAGCGGCCAGCGCGTCGCGCGTGTGCTGCGCACCGCGCCCGCCGACGTCGCGCTGGCTCTCGGCGCGCTGGCCGCCGTCGGCCTCGCCCGCGAACGCGCGGCCGCTGCCCGAACGGCTGGCGCAGATGACCCCCGACGAACGCGAGCAGACCGTCCTGCACCTGGTGCGCACCGAGGTCGCCGGCGTCCTCGGCCACGCCGACGCCCGGCGCCTGGAGAGCGAGCGCAGCTTCCAGGAGCTCGGCTTCGACTCGCTCACCGCCGTCGAGCTGCGCGACCGGCTCGCCGCCGCCACCGGACTGCGCCTGTCCGCCACCCTCCCCTTCGACCACCCCACCGCCGCCGCGCTCACCGCGCAGCTCCTGAGCCGGCTCGCCCCCGACGACGCCCCGACGCCGCAGCCGCTGACCGAGGCCCTCGACCGCCTCGAGGCGGCCCTGGCCCGGGCCGCCGCCGCCGGCGCGCACCACGACGACCGCGAGCACGTCGGCGGCCGCCTCGGCGAACTGCTGCGCCGCTGGCACAGCGGGCACCGCCCGCCCGACGCCGACGACGCGGACCTGCGGTCGGCCACCGACGACGAGCTCTTCTCGGCGCTCGACGACGAGCTGGGACTGGCGGGCGCCGAATGAACCCCCGAAAGCGGGTCACTGACGACTTCGGGTCAGTGTCCCGGAAATTCAGCGAGCCACTCAGGTGGACGGACAAGGAGCATCGGTGAGGAAACTGCGCGGGAACCCGTGGGCAGTCCTGGCGACCATGGGGCTCGGGTTCTTCATGACCCTGCTCGACCTGACCATCGTGAACATCGCGATCCCCGACATGATGGACCGGCTCGGCTCGTCCCTCGACCAGGCCCTGTGGGTCGTCAGCGCGTACGCCCTCGTGCTCGCCGTCACCCTGATCACCTTCGGCCGGCTCGGCGACCTGCGCGGACCGCGCACCCTGTTCGTCGCCGGCGTCGTCCTGTTCACCCTGGCCAGCATCGCCTGCGGCCTCGCCGGCACCCCCGGCCTGCTCATCGCCACCCGCGCGGTGCAGGGACTGGGCGCGGCCATGATGGTGCCGCAGACCATGGTGCTGATCATGGCGGTGTTCCCGGCCGAACGACGCGGCGCCGCCATGGGCGTGTGGGGCTCGATCGCAGGCGTGGCGACCCTGTCCGGCCCGACCCTGGGCGGACTGCTGGTGAGCACGATCGGCTGGCGCTGGATCTTCTTCATCAACGTGCCGATCGGCGTCGCGGTCGTCGTGCTGACCTTCGCGCTGGTCCCCGACATCAGGCCCGCCCGCGCCCACCGCTTCGACCTGCCCGGCGTCCTCGTCGCCACCGCCGCCCTGTTCTGCCTCGCCTTCGGCCTGCAGGAGGGCGAGCGCTACCACTGGAACGCGGGCCTCGTCGCCCTGATCGCCGGCGGCCTGGCCC
>NZ_JBEPBI010000429.1:0-3992 GCF_040299045.1 Streptomyces sp. NPDC001027 | reverse complement strand
GTGCGGGGCACGTTGCAGGCAGAGGGCCGTGGTGGTGGGCAGGATCATGCCGACCGGGCAGGCGGTGAGGAAGAGCGCGGCGGCGATCCAGGGCAGTCCTGCGTGCGTGGCGGTGACCAGGAGGACCAGGGCGGCGCCTGCGCAGACGAGCAGGGCCAGCCCCGCCGTCAGCACGCGGTGCGAAGGGAAGCGGCCGAGCAGAAGCCTCCCGTTGAGCCGGCCCGTGGCGACCAGCCCGATCGAGTTCAGGGCGAAGAGCAGGCTGTACGTCTGCGGGGAGGCGCCGTAGACCTGTTGGAGGGCGAAGGAGGAGCCGGCGATGTACGCGAACAGGGCGGCGAAGCCCAGGCTGCCGGTGAGCAGGTAGCCGGTGAAGCGGCGTTCGCGGAGCAGGCCGAGCATGGTGTGCAGCGTGGTGCTCAGTCCGCCGGCACGGCGCCGCGAGGCGGGCAGGGTCTCGGGCAGCAGTGCCGCGGCGGCGGCGAGGACGACCAGCCCCAGCAGGGCGAGGGCGGTGAAGACGCCGCGCCAGGCGGTCAGACGCAGCAACTGCGCGCCGAGCACGGGGGCGAGGACCGGGGCGGTGCCGGACACCAGCATCAGCGAGGACAGCAGTCGGGCGGCGGCGAGACCGTCGTGCAGATCGCGGACGACGGCCCGGGCGATGACGATGCCGGCGGCTCCGGCGAGACCCTGGACCAGACGCATGGCGACGAGGACGCAGGAGTTCGGGGCCAGCGCGCACAGGACGCCCGCCGCGACGTACACGGCCAGCCCCGTCAGCAGCGGCCTTCGGCGGCCCAGGGTGTCGCTGAGCGGGCCGATCACCAGCTGACCGACGGCTGTGCCGGTCATGAACGCGGTCAGGGTCAGTTGGGTGACGCCCTGTGAGATGTGCAGGTCGCCGCTGACCTGCGGCAGAGCGGGCAGGTACAGGTCGATGGTGAGCGGGCCGAGCGCGGTCAGCGAACCCAGGACCAGGACGAGTGCCAGGCCGCGGGGCCGGCCGGGAGCCCGCCGGCCCGGGTGCTGACGCTGCGCGTCCTCGGCGGTCTGGGGTGTCTCGGACATGGGTGTTCCAGGTGTCTGGGAAGGGCGGGCCGAGCGCGGCCCCGCTCCGCGGCCTGAACCGTGAGGCGCGGAGCGGACTGCGCAGTCGTCGTGGTCGGCGCGCAGGGCATGGCAGCCGTCGCCGGTGACGGCCAGACCGTTGCCGTTGAAGCCGACGTCGTAGTCGATCGGGGACCTGCTCAGGTCCACACCGACGTGCAGGGGCTGCAGAACGCGCCGGCTCTCCGGCGGTGTCGTGGACGAAGACCTTGCCGGCGGCGCCGCCCGCGACGACATGAGCGGTGGTGCGACGAGGAGGAGACGGGGCTCAGACGAGGAGGAGACGCGGCTCAGCTCTCGGCCGGGAAGAGGGACCGGTTGGCGATGTCGATGATGAACGGGCCGATGTGGGAGGGGTATCGGCCCACGATGGCCTCCTTGTACGCCTGGCCGTCGTCGCCGAGCAGTTCGCGGGCGTCGTCGAGGTAGCGGTGCACCTGCTCGTAGACCTCCGGCCCGGTGGGCAGGCCGTGGCCGGCGAGGATCGTGTCGTAACCGGACTCGGCGGCCAGCGCGTCGACCGCGCGCTGCCAGCCGGTGATGTCGTTGTTGCCCAGGTAGAGGTGGACGTCGTTGTAGACGAGGTCCTGGGCGACCAGGACGCCCTGCTCGGGCAGCTTGATGAGCAGTTCGTCGGCGGCCTCACCGCCGGCGACCGCCTCGAAGACGAACGGGACGCCGTCGATGACCTCGGTGCCCGGGGTCAGATCCACGGTCGGCGTGAACTCGGCGACCGGGATGACCAGTCCGGTGGGCAGCCGGCTGTCGCCGCGGGCGACGATCTGCTCGCGCACCTCGGCCAGGGCGTGCACCGGGACGCCGAAGCGGGAGGCGCCGTTGTAGTGGTCCGGGTGGGCGTGGGTGACGATGAGCCGGTCGACGGGCTTGCCCAGTCCCTTCGCATAGGCGACGGCCTCGTCGGCGTAGGCGGGGACGAGCTGGGCGTCGACCGCGATGATCCGCGCCGGGGTCTCGATCAGCTGCGTGGTGGTGTGGAAGGTGTCGGCCGGAGACATGTAGCTGTGGATGCGGACCGCGCCCTTGTCGAGGACCGTGACAGTGCCGTTCATGAATCTCTCCCTGCGGTACAGGACGGCCACTCGCCGTCTTGATGTCCTCCACTCTGGTCGTGAAACCGCAGGCAGGCGAGATAGCCTGAAGACACGGCATGGTAAATCGAGGACATCTGGAGATCGCGTTGCCTCCTGCGGACTCTGCCGGCGTCGAGCGGCCCGAGAGCGACGCCATCCTCAGGCTCGACTTCAATCCGCCCGAGACGCGCGTTCCCGGGTTCGAGATCATCGATCTTGCGACCCTGCACGAACGCCGGCGGAGCCGACGCAGACGGCCCGACCTGGTGCACCGGGTCGATTTCCACACGCTCACCCTCATCACCGAGGGCAGCGGCGAACACGCCGTCGACTTCGTGACGTACCCCTGCCGGCCCGGCACCCTGCTGTGGGTCCGTCCCGGTCAGGTGCAGAGTTTCGTGCGACCGGGCACCGCCGACGGCACGCACCTGCTGTTCACGCCTGCTTTCCCGCCGCACACCAGCAGCGCCGACCGGCTGGTGAACGAGTGGTACGGGCCGGCGTGCCGGCAACTGGGAGCGAGCCCTGCCTACGCGGTGCTGTCCGCCCTGCTGGGCCAGTTGCGTGCCGAGTACGGCCGGCCGGAGGGGGCGGTGTCGGCGGAGATCCTCCAACTCCTGCTGGCCACCGTGCTGTTGCAGATCGACCGGCTGCCCCACGCCGACGGTGGCGCCGACCCGTACGCGGGCGGCGAGGTGTACGCCCGCTTCCGTGCCGAGCTGGAACGCTCCTACGCCGCCACCCGCCGCGCCGCCGACTACGCGCACCGCCTCGGCTACACCGTCAAGACGCTCACCCGTGCCTGCACGGCCGCCACCGGGCAGCCCGTCAAACAGGTCATCGACGGCCGCGTCGCGCTGGAGGCGCAACGTCTGCTCGCCCACACCGACGAACCGGTGGCGACGATCGCCCGCCGCCTGGGCTTCCCCGAACCCACCAACTTCGGCAAGTTCTTCACCCGTCACACCGGCGTCACCCCCGGCGCTTTCCGGCAGACGCACCAGAACCAGCAGTGAGCCGCCGGGACGGCAAGCGGTGACGGCCCTGAGGCCGCCGCCGCGAGTCCGGGTGCGCAGGAAGGGGTCAGCGCTTCGTGTAGATGAAGCCGAGCTTGTCGATCTCGCCCCCGGCGCGGCCCTGGAACCCGGCTATCTGCCAACCCGACGGCGCGGTGCGCGTCACGCAGTCGGACGTGGTGGTCCCGCCGGACAGGCTGCGGCCGAGGTTGGTGGTGAACTTGGCGGAGAAGACGCGCGTCAGACCGTCCTTCTGGCCCTGGCACAGCTGGGCGGAGGTGACGTACTCACCGCTGCCCAGCGTCAGGGTCGACACGGTGCCGCCGGCGCCGCCGTGGGTGAGGACCTTGCCGCTCGCGAGGGTCAGCGCGACGCCGTCGACGCGGGAGCCGCTGCGCAGCGAGAGGCTGACGGCGCTCGCGCCGGCCGGTACGGCGTCGATGTCGTTGTAGTAGTCGCCGTGGGGTCCGCCGAACTGGTCGCTGAGCTGGAAGTCCGGGTTGCGCGACCAGGAGAAGCCGACGCCGACGGGGTCGTGGTCGGACAGCATGAGTCCGTCGTCGGTGAGGAACTTGGCGTGCTCGTTGTCGTAGGACGTGGCGTTGAGGGTGACCAGTTTGCTGCCGCGGTAGAGGATCTTGTCGACGACTTCGCAGGTGTTGGGCACGGTGGGGCCGCTCTGGTCGCAGACGAGCGCGTCGCTGCCCTTGGCGGGCGGGGTGCCGCCGCGGACGAGCTTCACCCAGGCGTCGGTGAGTCCGTTGGCGCCGGCGAA
>NZ_JBEPBI010000428.1:0-4014 GCF_040299045.1 Streptomyces sp. NPDC001027 | reverse complement strand
ACCGCGCACGCCGACACAGTCGGAGCCACCAACGTTCTACGGGCCGGGCTGGTCCGTCGCGACGCCAACCCGGCGTAACGAGAAGCCCCCGGCCTCAGCCGGGGGAGGAGTCACGAAAGTGGATAACGTCTGGCCGGCATCGGCACGTGCGTCCCCGAGCGGGTCACGATCGACGAGGCCGTCGAGCGAGGGTGGTACGACGTCGACGCCCGCGTCGCCCCGAGGAACTCGCCCGCCTCGCGGAGCACTCGGCGGCGCGACCGCAGATCGTGGTGCTCGCCGAACGGCAAGAGCCCGTAGGCCAGCTCGCCGGCCGGGACGAACTCCTGCTCGACGTCCGGCACTGCCGCGACGGGATACAGCCGGGACCGCGGGAGGTGGACGAGGTGACGGACGGCGGCCGCCGACCGCCGCCGCCCTGCGCCGGGCGCGCGCTCCATACGTTCCCCTCTCTGCACGGACGGTGCTCGCACACGATGCGTCGAGGGTGCACGGTTTCGGCCACGCCCGGCCGGCCCTACCCGCCTACAGCTGGCTCCGCGGCACCTACTCCGCCGGCAGGCCGGGCCCGCCCTCGTCGAGCAGCCCCGCCAGCGCCACGTTGACGCCCGCCTGGAACCGGCTGGAGGACTCCACCTGCTCCATGATCTCCGAGATGTAGCGGCGGCAGGTGCGCACCGACATGCCCAGACGGCGGGCGACCAGCTCGTCCTTGTGGCCCTGCGCCATCAGCTTGATGATCGACCGCTTCAGGTCGTCGGCGACGGGGGTCTGCGCCGTGGCGTCCGGCGTGAACGCGGTGCCGGTGGCCCACAGATGCTCGTACACCTTGCACAGGAAGGCCACCAGGGTCGGCTCGCGCACCACGACGGCGCCCGGCGGCCGGTCCTCGACGTGCTCGGGCAGGAACACCGCCTCACGGTCGTAGATGATGACGCGGTCGATCAGCTCGTCCGTGGTGCGCACCTCGGCGCCCGCCGCGGCCACCGCACGGATGTACGACGTGGTGGTCAGGTCGCTGCGCACGGTGTGCTGGTAGAGATGCCGCACCCGCACCCCGCGCGCCAGCCGGGCCAGGGTGAGCGGACGCGCGTTCTCCAGGTACCGGGCCGGGCGCGGGCCGCCTGGCTGCGCGGTGAGGATCTCGGTGCGGCAGCGCGCCCCCCAGTCGTCGAGCATGGCCTGCAGGACCTGGATGTCGCTGATCACGTCGAACGCCTCGGCCTGGTTGCGGCGCCGACGGCTCTCGAAGTAGGCGGGCTGCAGCGAGCGGATCCGGGTGCGCACGTCGGTGACCGCCTGCTGCAGCTCGTGGATCCGCGCCTCGGCGGGCCTCACCAGTTCGGCTGCGGCGGCCTCGGGGCTTACCGGCATGAGGGTCTCGGGCTCGCCCGGCATCGGATGCAGCAGGCTGAACTCGGTCAGGGTCTGCTCGACCCGCACGGCCACCTCGAGCGACGTGCCCAGCGTGCGGGCGATCTCCTCGCGGTCGAACCGCCCGAGGGTGACCGCTTGCTGGTAAGCGGTCACGCATATGCCGTCGAGTTTGTTGGAGTTCGGCCCGGAAAGAGAACCTTCGTGCATTACGCTGCCGCACCCCCGTACGTAAAGAGAAAAGCTGTCATGCAACTTTACGCCATCGAGAATCGCTGGGAAGCGGCCGGAGCAGCAGGCGGTCTTCTGCGTGAAGAAGTCAAGCGTAAATGGGGGAAATGAACCGTTCCGGGTTTGATCGAGACTCTAGGTCATGACTGTGACCTGGGATTTCGTGGCTTCGCTGTAGTACTTGGCTTCGTATTCGGCGGGCGAGATGTACCCTATTTCACCCGTTTCGGCTCGGCGTTCTCCTTCTTCAGCCGTTTCAGCTCGGCCGACTCTTCGCTCGTCGTGCCTGGACGGGTCCCGGCGTCGAACTGGTCCTGCCGCACCCACTTGCGCAGCGTCTCGGTGGTGCCGATACCCAGCTTCTGGGCGACCGCTTTCATCGCGGCCCACTCGGTGTCGTACTCCGGCCGCACCTCGGCGACCATCCGCACCGCACGACGGCGCAGCTCAAGCGGGTACTGGGAAGGACGTGCCACAACTCGATCCTCTCAAACGATCGAGTCCCCACCGGTCCCGGAACGGTTCACTCCCGAGGTCATCTCGACGCTTCGTGTGACTGGCGAGGACTGCCTGCTGTTCGACGTGCACTGTTCTCACGCCGAACGCCTTGAACAGGTCGTGGACTCCCTCGCCCGTTACGGACCGGTCACCACCTCACTCGTCCTGCGCAGCTACCCGCCCAAGTCGTTGCCGCCGGCATCGTCAACAACGTCCTGACCCGCAACATCTATGGGCGGGGGAGACGGTGGAGTCCGAGGCCGGCTCTCGGAAACCCCCTCCCGCGCCAGGCGCTTATGCCGCCCGCGTGGGCGTCGGGATCCGGCCGCCCCGCCCGGCCCGGGCCGCCAACGCCCCGCCCGGCCCGCTCCCGCTGCGGCCGACCGCATGAGCGACTTCTGCCCGAGGATTTCTCCGAGTTTCTTGAATATGCGACTCATATGCGTTTCGACGGTTTTCGTGCCGATACCGAGACGGGCGGCAATGTGCTGGTTCATCGGACGGAAACCAGATGCGCGATCTTCGTCTCCCGGACGCTCGCCGCTGCGAGCAAAGACGTTTCGGACCGCCCGGAGGAGCGGCCTTTCCTTTCCCCGGCGATTTCGTTCGCGAAGGAAAGCATCCATGAATTCCCCTGGCACGCTCGCCGAGACGGCCGCCGCGAGTACTCCCGGGAATTGCGCGGCCTCCTCGTCCCCGCATTCCCTGCGGGCGCGCGAGCCCGAGAGCCAGCGGGGCGACGGCGTGCCCGTGGCCGAGGAAGAGAGCCGCCCGCAGGGCCCGCTCGAATCGGACGGCGGCCCGGCCCGGCGCGCCCAGACGCAGCTGCGTCTCGCCCAGCCGCCGGCAGGCCTCCAGCCGGTCGGCCCACCGCGCCTCCTCCGCCGCGCCGCCAGCCGCCCCCTCGGCGGGCCCCACTCCCGCCGGGGTCCGCTCCCGCCGCGCCGGCGTCCAGCGCCCGCTCCACGCGATCGGCCGCCTCCCCCGCGCCGCGGGGCTCGCGCCGCCCAGCGCGTGCGCGGTGCCCAGCAGCGCGGCCACCGCGAGCCGGCCCCGCCCCGGCGTCCCCGGACGCCGCCCGCACCGCCCGGTCCATCGCCCCCGCCACGGCGGGCACGCCCAGCTGAGCCCCCTCCACGGCCAGCGCCAGCCGTTCGGCCCGCCCCGCCCGCCCCACGGCGCCCTCCCGCGCGTCGAGCAGCGCCTGCGCCTGCGCGTACCCGCCGAGCCCGCACGGTGCGCGAAGACGGTCAGCACCGCCGCGTCCGGCGGACAGCGCACCAGGTATTCGAGGAAATCCGCGGTGAGCGCTCAGGCCCGGTGCGCGTCGTCCAGGACCAGCAACAGGCCCCTGCCCGACGCGAGTCGGGCGACGGCGGCGCGCAGCGCCCGCACGAGCCCGCAGTCGTCGGCCGCCCCCTCGACCGTTCCGGGTCCGTGCAGCGCGGGTAAGACCGCGGCAAGCCGCCCGGCGGCCGCCGCGCCGAGCTCCTCGAACAGCGAGCCGTCCGCCCGGGCCAGGGACGTCGTCCAGCGCGTCCACGACCACCTCCAGCGGACGCGTCCCACCGCCGCACGGGATCCGGCCCGCCGCGACCGTCCAGCCGTCGCGCCGGAGCGAGCGCGTCAGCCGGCGCAGCAGACTGGGAGAGAGCCAGCACGCCGAAGTCGAACCCGGCGGCCTGCGCCACCGAGCTGCGCGCCCTGCGCTCCGGTCACCGTGAGCGTCACCCCGTCCGCGTCCTGCTCGACGCCGACGACGTCCGCGCCCGAGCGCACCTCGACGCCCAGCTCGGCCGCACGCTCCCGCAGGAGCTGCTCACTGCGCCGCTGCGGCACGATCAAGTCGTAGTCGGTCTCGGCGAGTTCGCCGTCGATGTCGCGATGGACGAGACCGAACTGCGACCAGCC
>NZ_JBEPBI010000427.1:0-4020 GCF_040299045.1 Streptomyces sp. NPDC001027 | reverse complement strand
GGGGCTCCGCCCCTGGACCCCCAACTGCCGGTGACCGAGGCCGCGGCCGGTCTCACGGAGGCGGTGGCCCTGTTCACGAGCCACACCGCGGAGCACGCCCCCCACCCCGCCTACGGACGCTGCACGCACGACGAGTTCGCGCGGCTGCACGCCATGCATCTCGCCGAGCACCTCCCCGGCCTGGTGGACGTCTGACGACACGGCACGACACGGCTCACGCCGGCGTCTGGGCCCCGGCCGCCGACGGACGCCAGCGGCCTGCTGATGCGGGTGCACGACGGCTTGCCCGGTGTGCGTCGGTCGCATCGAACCGTCCCGTCACCGCCGAGGCGGCCACGAGGTCTCCGGTGTCCGGCGTCGGGTTCTCCTCGGTCGACGGACCCTTGACCGGAGACCTCAGCCCTTCTTGATCAGGACACGAGGCCGCTCAGCTCACTCCACCGCGTCCTGGTCGCGATCGGGCCAGGTGGGGCCCCGATCGGTCCAGACGACACCCTTGTTCCGGCAGAGGCAGAAGGGGTGGCCGACGGGGTCGGTGTAGACGCGGAAGCCGTAGCCTTCGGGGCCGATGCAGTCCCGCTGCAGAGTCGCGCCGAGGGCCAGCACGCGGCGCTGTTCGGCCTCGACGTCGTCGACTTCGAAGTCGAGGTGGAACTGCTTGGGGTGCTCGCTGTCGGGCCACTGCGGGGCGCGGTAGTCCGCCACCGGAGTGAAGGCCAGTTCGATCTCGCCGAACCGGATGCCGGCCCAGTTCTCGTTGCTGTCCTCCTTGACAGGGAGCCCCGTCACCTCGGAGTAGAAGGCTGCCAGCTTCATCGTGTCCGGACAGTCGATGATGAAGTCGGTTAGTCGTAGCATCCCGCGATCTTGTCACAAGACCAATCGAGTCGGAGTGCTCACCGAACGGCTCTTTGCGGACGTGGGGCGTCGTCGGGCCGCCGGAGCGCGCGGCGCCCCGTGCGCAAGGGTGGAGGGCTGCCGCGGTGAGCCGCCGACCCGCCTCGAGAGGGCGAGGCCGGCAGGTGGGGCGCTGCTGCTCAGGTCTTCGTCTCGTACCTGGTCAGGACCACCCCGCCGGGAAACGTCCGCGTCTCGACCAGGTTCAGGTTCACCCAGCTGTCCAGCGCGGTGAAGAACGGCGTGCCGCCGCCCACCAGGACCGGATGGGCGGCGATCACGTACTCGTCGATCAGCCCGGCGCGCATGGCGGCCGCCGCGAGCGTCGCGCCGCCGATGCTCATCGGGCCGCCGTCCTCGGCCTTGAGCCGGGTGATCTCGGCGATCGCGTCGCCGGTGACCAGACGGGCGTTCCCGTCGACCTTGTCGATCGTCGAGGAGAACACCACCTTCGGCGTCTCCGTCCAGGCGCGCGCGAACTCGATCTCCGCCGGGGTGGCGTCGGGCTGCTGGTGGCGGGTCGGCCAGTAGGGGCTCATCGTCTCCCAGAGCTTGCGCCCGTACAGCGACAGGCTGCTTGCCTGCTCGTGGTCGAGCCACATCCGGAACAGCTCGTCGCTCGGCGGTCCGCTCCAGCCGATGTCGTCGCCTGCCGCGGCGATGTAGCCGTCGAGACTCAGGTTCATGCCGTAGGTCAGTTTCCGCATGGCGCAGCCTTCCGTCCGTGGGTGTCCGGCATGCAGACCGGCGCGGCGCGGGAAACTCATCGGTGCGCGACCGGGCCGGCCGGCATTCCTCGTGCTCGAGGGTCAGTGGACGAATCACAGCGCCGATCAGGGTGTTCGCGGCCGCACCCACGGGGTGCGGTCCGATCCGCGGGTCAGAAGCCATGCTACGGCGACCCGATGACGCAGGCCGTTCCTGGAGTCACTCAGGCCGGAGGAACTTCATTCGCGGTCGCGCAAGAAGGCAGGGATCTCGTCGCGGGTCGGGTGGTTCGGCAGGGGGGCCGGCTTGTCCTGAAGGAAGGCGGTGATGACGGCGGCGGCTCGGTCGTTGTTGTCGTCCAGGCCGTTCCACATGTGGTGTCCGACTCCGGGTATGTACTGCGTGCGCTGGACGGCCGGGTCATGGGCGAGGACGGCGGTCTCCCATTGACGAAGCTGGGAGGAGCACTCGGCGATCATCAGCATCGCGGGAGTCCGCGAGCGCCTCAGCTTCGAGGCGATGGAGGGGGAGTCCTTGACCGTCTGCTGTATGCGGAGGCTGGCGGCGGGGCTGAAGGAGAAGTTCTCCGCGGTGTCCTCGGCGGGGATGCGGTGCGCGTCGCGAGCGCAGTAGGCGGATGCAGTGTCGCTGCCGAGGTCTGCGGCGGTGAAGGCGTTGTCGCCTTCGGCCTGTCCGATCAGTCCGGTGTCGGGGGTCAGGAGTCCGAGTCGCATGAGGCCGAACGCCACGGCGTACCGGGGGACGTAGGTAGATCGCGGTCCGGACACGGCCGGCGCGAGACCGCGCGCGGATTCTCGGCCCTTGTGCCCGGTGATGTGTGCGGTGGGGCCGTCCATGGGGCCGGGCTCGGCGATGATCGCCCGGTGCAGGCGGGCAGCGACGCGCGGGTCGGCCAGGGCACGGGTGAGCACGGTCCCGCCTGAGGAGAATCCGAGGATGTCGACCTTGCCCTTGTTCAGACGGTCGACGAAGGCGGCGAGGTCACGGACCGACCTGGAGATCGTGTACTGGTTCATGGGCAGCAGGTCGCTGCGTCCGCCGCCGGCCTGTTCGTAGGCGTAGACGTCGTAGCCCTTGCGTGCCAGGAGTTGCAGGAACCGATGGTCGAGCACCGAGATGCCGCGGACCGGTCCGCCGTTGAGGTACACGAGCGGGACGGGATGCCGGGGGCCGGGGTTTGCGGGCGGGTAGCGGTACACCGCGACCCGGCTGCCGGTGGACAGGCTCCAGTGCTGCGTGGTCACGAACGGCAGGGCGGGCGGGTATCGCCGGGCCGTCGGCACGGTCGGGATGCAGACCGACGCCGTCAACGCCGCCGCGACGAGCACGGGCAGGAACGGCACAAGTCGCGCCGGCCAAGTGCGCCGCCGCCCCAGCCACAGCGCGAGAACAGCTCCGACTCCAAGGGTCGTCGACCATGCGGCGAACCCCGAGCCCGCCCCATCCGTGAGGGCGATCAGTGCGAGAAAGACGACGACCAGCGTCGTGACGGCGGCCAGGGCCGACAGTGAGCGTCCGGTGAAGCGGACGAGACGTATCGCGGACGTGGGCACGGCGGACCTCCGACAGTTTCAGAACGCTGTTTCAAAACGACGTTATCAGAGGAGGTAGGCTGCTGGTCGTGGGTAGGCCGAGAACAAACGACGACGCCGTCAAAGAGCGGCTTGTGGAGTGCGCGACCGAGATGCTCGCCACCCGTCCGCGGGAGTCGCTCACGGTCCGCGCCGTGGCGGCCGCCGCCGAGGCGTCGACGACGGCGGTGTACTCCCTGTTCGGCGGCAAGGACGGGCTGATCGGCGCGGTGCGCGACAGAGCCGTCGCCGGCCTGTTCCAGGACGTGTCGGCGGTGCAGCCCTCCGCGGACCCGCTCGCCGACCTCTACGCGCTGGCCGTCGCCTACCGTCGCTGGGGGCGAGGACACAGCCACCTGTACACGGTGCTGTTCGGCGGCGTGCAGTCCTTCGACCCGTCGGGGGAGGTCGGTGCCAGCGACCCGATCCGTCCGCTTCTCGCGGCGATCGATCGTGCCGTGACGGCGTCCGTCCTCGTCGGCGAGTCGACGTCGATCGCCCTGTCGATCTGGGCCACCCTCCACGGCCTGGTGACCCTTGAACTGGCCGGGGCCTTCGACGCCGCGACGGCCGAGGCCGCATTCCGCTCGACGATCCACGCCACGCTGCGCGGATGGACGACCCCGGCGGTGTTCCGCAGCCTTCGCCAAGCAGAACTCGCTCATTGACCGGATCACGACGAGGCGTGGCCTCTGGGGATCCATCCGGAGGACGGGCAGCGGATGCAGGCTACCGGCCGAGCTGAGCAAGCTTCTCCGAACCTGCTCCTGTCCCCGCCGAGCTGGGCGAGCTTCTCCTCGGAGGCTGCGAGGCTGACCTGGAG
>NZ_JBEPBI010000426.1:0-4038 GCF_040299045.1 Streptomyces sp. NPDC001027 | reverse complement strand
TCTCCGGCTTCGCGAGGTCGTAGTGGGTGCACGGCACCCCGGCCTGCGCGACCGTGCCGGTCACGAACTCCGCCCAGTCCTCGGAGGTCGGCCCGTCCTCCTCGCGCCCCTCCTCGGCGACGATCAGCAGGGCGTCACCGTCGAACCGTCCGTGCACGTGGTCGTGCCGGATCCGACGGCCGTTGTAGAGCACCTTCGCGAAGACCCGGTACTCCTCGTCGGTGATCGCGCCGAGCGCTCCACCCGCTTCCAGCCGCACCACGTCGACCAGTCGGTCGAGCAACTCCTCCTGGTCGAACTCGGCCTCGCGCGCCGCCAGGTGCTTCTCCTCCTCGGGATCCCACGGGTACTGGTCGAGCAGCACGAGCGCCCCGACCTCCTCGCCGGCCGCCTGCAGCTGGACGGCGATCTCGTGGGCGAGGGCCCCGCCGTACGACCAGCCCAGCAGGTGGTACGGGCCGCTCGGCTGCACCGACCGCATCTGCTCGATGTAGTCCGCGGCCATCTCCGCGATGGATCCGGCGAGTTCTCCGCTGCCGTCGAGGCCGCGGGCCTGCAGGGCGTACAGCGGAACGTCGGCCGGCACGTACCGCACCAGCGACATGTAGCACCAGCTGACGCCGACCGCCGGGTGGAGGAAGAAGAACGGCGGACGCTCGCCCTGCTCCCGGATCGGCAGCAGCACGTCCAGCGCGTCTCGCACCGAGGACAGGCTCATCCGCTTCATCAGCTCGGCCACGGTGGGCGCCGCGAACAGGTCCCGCACCGCGATCGTCACCCCGCTCTCCCGCAGTTTCTCCACCAGCCGGACGGCGAGCAGCGAGTGGCCGCCGAGGGCGAAGAAGTCGTCGTCCACGCCGACGCCGTCCAGGCCGAGGACCTCGGCGAACGCGGCGCCGATGTTCGCCTCGAAGGAGGTGACCGAGTGGTGGGCGTCCTCGCGCACCTCGGTCTCCGGCACCGGGAGGGCCTTGCGGTCCAGCTTGCCGTTCGGCATCAGCGGCAGCTTGTCGATCACCACCACCGCGGACGGGACCATGTACCCCGGCAGCCGGTCCTGCGCCACCCCGCGCACCGCCTGCCCGAGCTGCTCCAGCTCCTCCTGTGCGACGCCCCGCTTCGGCACCACATAGGCCACCAGCCGCTGGTCGCCGGGGGCGTCCTCGCGCACCAGCGCCACGGCCTGGCCCACCGACCGGTGCCCGGCGAGCACCGACTCGATCTCGCCCAGCTCCACGCGGAAGCCGCGCACCTTCACCTGGTCGTCCGAGCGCCCGACGTACTGCAGGTCGCCGTGCGCGGTCCACCGCACCACGTCGCCCGTCCGGTACATCCTTTCGCCGGGGCCCGCGAACGGGTCGGCGACGAACCGGCCCGCCGTCAGACCCGGCCGGCCCAGATAGCCGCGCGCCACGCTGCGCCCCGCGATGTACAGCTCGCCGGCCACACCGACCGGCACCGGCGACAGGCGCTCGTCCAGCACGTAGACCCGGGTGTTGCCGATCGGGGAGCCGATCGACGACGCGTCCGCGTCCTCGCCCGCCAGCTCCTTGCCGGTCGACCAGACCGTGGTCTCGGTCGGACCGTACAGGTTGGTCAGGGTGGGCGTGCGGCTCAGCAGGGTCCGCGCCAGGTCGGCCGGCAGCGCCTCGGCGCCGATCATCGCGCGGACCCGGGACCAGTCCACCGGGTCCTCGGCGTCGGCCACCAGGCCGCGCCACAGGCTCGGCGTGGCGTGCACGATCGTCGCACCGGTGTCCCGGATCAGAGCGCGCAGCGCCCACGGGTCGAGTACCTGCTCCTGGGCGGCCAGTACGATCCGGGCGCCGTTCAACAGCGGCAGGTAGAACTCGAACCCGGCCATGTCGCAGCCGTGCGTGCTCACCGCCAGCAGCCGCTCGTCGGCGTCCAGCGCGAACCGGTCCTGCATCGCCGACAGGAAGTTGACGATCGCCCGGTGTTCCACCAGCACGCCCTTGGGGCGCCCGGTGGAGCCGGAGGTGTAGATCACCCACATCGGGTGCTCCGGCAGCAGGGCCGCCGTGCGCTCGCTGTCCGTCAGCGGGCCGTCCGCCAGGGCCGCCAGCTCGGCCCGCACCTCGGCGGAGTCGAGCAGCACCACCGGGACCCGCTGCGCCTCGGTGTCCTCGGCCAGCCGTCCCTCGGGCTCGGCCGGCCGCTCGCCCAGGCTCTCGCTGGTGAGACGGCAGACGGCACCCGAGTCGGCGATCACATATGCGATCCGGTCCGCCGGGTACGCCGGGTCGATCGGCAGGTAGGTGGCACCCGCCTTGATCACCCCGAGAAGTGCCACCACCAGGTCGACGGTGCGCTCGAAGACCGCCGCGACCACGTTCTCCGGGCCGATGCCCCGGCCCGCGAGCAGCCGCGCCACCCGGTTCGCCCGGGCGTCCAGCTCGGCGTAGCTGAGCTCGACCTCGCCCTGCACCAGAGCGACCGCGTCGGGCGTCCGGGCGGCCTGCGCCTCGAAGAGTTCCACGACCGTCCCGTCCGGCACGGGCGCCTCGGTGGCGTTCCACTCGGTGAGCACCCGGTGCCGCTCCTCCGGGCCGAGCAGGTCGACCTCACTGACCCGCAGGTCCGGGTCGGCAGCAAGGGTCGCCAGGAGCCGGACCCACCGCTGCGCGATGCGCACGCTCGACTCGGCGTCGAAGAGGTCCGCCGAGGCGGTCAGCCCGCCGTGCATCCCGGTCGGCGCGCCCTCCACGTCGTGCACCTCGACCATGTCGAAGTCCAGGTCGAACTTGACCGTGGCGGAGCGGGTGGCCAGGACGCCGCCGTCGGCGTTCTCGTAGGAGTCACCGTTGGTCCAGTGACCGGGCTCTTCGGTCCTCGTGTCACTCTTCGCACGGACGGCGTTCTCCAGCAGGAACATCACCTGGAAGAGCGGGTGGCGGGCCATCGAACGGGCCGGCGACAGCTCCTCCACCAGCTTCTCGAACGGCACGTCCGTATGGGAGAGCGACCCCAGCGCGGCCTCCCGCACCCGCGCGAGCACCTCGCGGAAGGTCGGATCGCCCGACACGTCGGTCCGTACCACGAAGGTGTTGACGAAATACCCGATCAACGGGCTCAGCGCCTCGTCCGTACGGCCTGCCGCAGCCGACCCGATCGGGAAGTCGGTGCCCGCACCGAGCCGGTTGAGCAGGATGGACAGCGCACCGTGCATGACCATGAACATGGTCACGCCCTCGGACCGCGCCATCTCCGACAGTCGCGCGTGCACCTCCGGCGAAACCTCCAGCGCCGTCCGGTGGCCCCGATGGCTCGCCGTCGCCGGTCGCGGCCGGTCGGCCGGCAGCTCCAGCTCCTCCGGGACCCCGGCCAGCGCCTCGCGCCAGTAAGCGATCTGACGCGCACTCAGGCTCTCCGGGTCGACGGAGTCGCCGAGCACCTCGCGCTGCCAGAGCGTGTAGTCCGCGTACTGGACCGGCAGCGGCTCCCACGCCGGTGCCCGGCCGGCGCTGCGCGCCGCGTAGGCCGTCCTCAGGTCGGCCATGGTCGGACCCCACGACCAGCCGTCGGAGGCGATGTGGTGCACCACGATCACCAGCACGCACTCCTCGGGGCCAACCCGGAACAACGTCGCCCGGATCGGGATCTCGCAGGACAGGTCGAACTCGTATTGCTCGGCCTCGTCGACCGCCGCGCCCAGCGCATCCCGCTCCACGTCGATCACCTGCAGCGCCCACTCCAGTGCGGCGGGCGCCAGGATCCGCTGGTGCGGCTCGCCGTCGACCGCCGGGAACACCGTGCGCAGCACCTCGTGCCGCTCGATCAGGTCGAGGAACGCGGCGTTCAGCTGAGGGGCGTCCACATCGCCCGGGAGCTGCGAGCTGACCGGGATGTTGTAGGTGCTGCTGGGGCCGTCCATCTGGTTGATGATCCACAGCCGGCGTTGTCCGTAGGAGAGCGGGAGGTGCTCCGGTCGCGGCATCGGTGTGAGGGGGGCGCGGGCGGTTTCGGCGCCCGTGAGGCGGGCGGCGAGGGCCGCGACGGTCGGGGCCTCGAACAGGG
>NZ_JBEPBI010000425.1:0-4087 GCF_040299045.1 Streptomyces sp. NPDC001027 | reverse complement strand
CGAAGGACTTCCCCGCGTGGTAGTGCTCGGGCCGCTGCTCGGTCAGGAAGCGTTCCCAGTGCCCGGCGCCGGCGTAGTCGACGGCGAATCCGCCGCCGATGCTGATCCGGTCCGCCCGTAGTCCCAGCGCCCGTGCCTTGAGGCACAACTCGACCATTTCGACCGCCAGTTGGGCGCGCGGCTCGGTGGCGTAGCCGGACAGGTGGAAGGAGAGGCCTTCCATCACGACGGCATCCGTGGCCTGCGCGCACAGGGTGAGGGCTGCCTCCAGTCCCCCGTCGTCCAGTCCGAAGCGGCTGTGCGGCTGGACCGGCGGCAGCCGCCGCAGCAGCACGCGTGCCTGGCGGGCGACAGCGCGCGCCTGCGCCAGGACGCGCTCCAGCTCGTCGAGCGCGTCCACGGCGATCAGACAGTCCTGCAGGACGGCCACCTTCAGCAGGTCCTCGGCCTTGGCGGGCCCGGTGACCACGACGTGCTCGCCGCGGACACCGTGGCCGAGGGCGTCCCGCAGCTCACCGAGGCTGGCCACGTCCACGCCGACGCCGGACAGGGCGCCGTGCTCCATCCAGACGGCGGCCTTGTTGGCCTTCTTCGCGTAGTACACGCGGCCGTCGACGCCGGTCTCGCGCAAGACCCCGGCGAAGGCGGCCACGTTGGCGTCGAAGCGGTCGGGAAGGAGCAGGTGGAACGGGCCGCCGATCGCGTACGAGAGCTCGTGCGGCAGCCCGCTGCCCAGGATCGCGTCGAGCTCAGGGTCCGGATGGGCGGGCAGCTGCGGGGCGGACGTGGCGGTGGGCGTCATTTCCACAGTGACACCCGGGTCCCCAGGTCCTGTTCGACGGCCAGCTGCGCGAACCGGTGCCCGAGGGCGATGTCGGTGACCACCAGGCCGCTGTTGTAGGCGAAGATCCGCTCGTCGGCCGAGCGCCGGCCCTTGGCCCGGCCCGCCACGACCTCGGGGAACTCCGCGTCCACGGAAGGGAAGCCGCCGTCGGCGTCGGCCATGTCCGTGCCGGTGACCTTCATCTGCGCCTCGCTGGTGGCGATGACCCGGTCCGCCTCGTGCAGCGTGGAGGGGGCGATGCCGTGGCCGACGAGGATCGACAGGGCGCCGGGCTTCAGGTGAGCCGCCTCCACCGCGGCGGGCGTGTGCTGTCCGGCGGTGGCGACCACCACGTCGGACTCGGCCGCGGCTTTCCGGGCGTCGTCGACGACCTCCACCTCCCGGTCGGGGAAGTGGTGGTGCAGTTGTGCGCGGACCGCCGAGAGGCCGTCGGGGTGAGTGCCGTAGACCATGAGCCGGTCCAGGTCCGGCAGGGTGGTGAGCAGGAACGGCAGCGCCAGACGGCCCTGGGTCCCGGTGCCGATGACCAGCGCGCTGCGGCTGCCGGGCGCCGCCAGCTCACGGGCCAGCAGCGCCGAGACGGCCGGCGTGCGCAACGAGCCGATGCGGCCGCAGTCCATCATCGCGACCGGCAGACCGGTGACGTCGTCGTAGATGGTGAGGGTCGTGTAGTAGTGCTGCTCGTCGCGCGACTTGTCCAGGCCGTGCTTGTACGACGTCTTGACGGCGACGACCTCGCGGACGCCGTCGCGCCCCAGCATGGCGTACGAGACGGAGTGCCCGTCCTCGGGCTTCACGGTGAGTTTGCGGGGGTTGGCCGACTTGCCGTCGGCCAGCGTGCGGTACGCCTGCTCGACCACGCCGACGACGTCGGCCAGGGAGATGTCCAGACCTGCGACGTCGCTGGTGCTGAGGATGCGCAGGCTCTTGTCGTCCGCGGGTGTGTCGGACGGGGTGTCGTCCGCGCGTGCGGTGGTGCCGGTCACGGCTGGTCCCTTCGTACGAGGGGGATGGCGGGGATCAGATGTGGGCGACGAGCGCGGCCTGGCCGTAGCCGTGTTCGTCCGCCTCGGCCAGGGGGCGGCTGCGGCGGCCGGGCACGCGCACCGACGCGCGCTTGAGCCAGCGGTCGGCGCCGTCGTAGCGGGCCTTGAACGGCACCCGGCCGTGCACGATCTGGTCGTTGTCGACCACCAGGACGTCACCGGGCTCCAGTGCGACGGCGACCGAGACACGCTCCAGCTCGGCGGTCAGCCGGTCGTAGGCGGCGCGATAGTCGGCGGGCGCCTCGTCGAGCGGGGTGTAGGCGGGGTCGTAGCGCAGGGTCGGTCCGTCGGCGGTCCGCCACAGGACGGGGACCTTCGGCGGCTCCCCCGCGAACGACTGCGCCTCGGCATAGGCGTCGTCGGGGAGGATCGGCAGCACGGGCCGGGACAGCAGGGCGTCGTCGTCCGGGCTCAGCCGGACCTTGCGGATGCTGGCGGCGGTGGTGGCGACGGCGTCGTGGTTGCGCATGCAGGCGAGCAGCAGCAGGTGGGCGCGGCCGGGATGGAAGGCGTCCTCGGTGTGGGGGCTGAGCAGCACGGTGCTGCTCGCGCCGGTCTGTTCCTCCTCACGGCCGGGCGAGGGCACGATGTTGTGCACGAACCGGCCTTCCTGCTGGCCCTCCCAGGCGATGGGGTGGCCCATGGCCGTGGCGAGCAGGAGCAGGATCACGTCCCACTCGGCTGCGCGGTCGCCGGCCGTGGCCCAACTGGTGGGGGTGGGGCCGATTCCTGCGTCGTCGGCGGGCAGGCCGCGCAGGACGAACAGACCGTCGTCCGTGTCGACTGGGCGGCAGTGGTACCGAATCGTTTCACCCAGGCGGGCGGCGGATACCGCCACCCGGCGGAGCAGTTCAGGCCGGGCAGCCGAACTGCCGAAGTCGGCGAGGATCTTCTGGGCGGTCTCGGTCAGCTCGTCGACGGCGTGCGCGTCGAGCTGCCGTATGGGTGCGGCTCCCGTGAGCATGGCGGAGTCATCCGTTCCGGGTGCGGGTGGGGGTGAGGTGCGACGGAAACGCGTTCCTGTGAAAGTGCTGTGCCTCGGCGGCCGAAAGCTATCAGTCGCCCTTAGGTAAGGCAAACCTTACTGCGACTCATGCTCCCATCGGGTCGGAACCGCCCCTCGCGCCACCGTGCGCTCCCCTGTGTCCATTTGACGCTCCATCAGTTACGGACAGTCCATCCGCACAGCTTGCACATAGAGATCATCTTAGGGTAGGCACACCTAAGCAATATGCCCTGCGTGAGTGGAACGAGGTCGTACGTGAACTGGAACAGACGCCAAGTGCTGTGGGCCGGCGGCGGGATAGGCGCGGCTGCTCTCCTGACCGCGTGCGGCGGCGGTGACGAGACCTCGTCCAAGGCGCCGACGAAGGGGAGCGAGAAGCCCCGCAAGGGTGGAACCCTGCGGGTGGGCGCGCTCGGTCGCGTCTCGGCCATCACCCGTGATCCGCACGGCACCCAGTCCAACGAGAGCGACTACCTGATCATCTCCCTCGTCCACGACACCCTCACGGTCCCGGGCGCCGAGCCCAACACCGTGCCCCGCCTCGCGGCCTCCTGGAAGGCATCCGACGACCTCAAGACCTGGACCTTCACTCTCGCCAAGGGAGCGAAGTTCCACGACGGCGCCCCGGTCACCGCCGAAGACGTCGTCTGGTCACTGAAGCGGCTGCGCAACACCCCTTCGGGCGCGTCCCGTCTGCCGGGCATCAAGCCCGAGAACATCAGGGCCGAGGGCGACACCGTGGTCCTGGTGTCCGACTACGCCAACGCCGAACTGCCGCAGCTGACGCGTCTGACGACGTTCGTGCTGCAGAAGGACACGGCGGAGAAGGAACTCGGCAAGGCGCCCGGCACGGGCCCCTTCAAGCTGGACTGGTTCCGCTCCGGCAACGCCCGCCTGGTGCGCAACGAGGACTGGTACGGCGGTGACGTCCTCCTCGACGCCATCGAGGTCAAGATCTTCGAGAGCCCGCAGGCGATGGCGAACGCGCTGCTCGCCGGACAGATCGACGTCGCCTCCAACGTCGGTGCGGTGGCGGCTCGCACGGCCGAGAAGCGCGGGGACGTCCAGATCGTGCGACGGCCCAACGACATGGCGATGCCGATCGTCATGCGCACCGCCGACGGGCCGTTCGCGGACGCGAAGGTGCGGGAGGCGCTACGGCTGGCCGTGGACCGGGAGGCCATGGTCAAG
>NZ_JBEPBI010000424.1:0-4099 GCF_040299045.1 Streptomyces sp. NPDC001027 | reverse complement strand
CAACGAGCCGAGCCACAGCGGCCGGTCCTCTACGCGTAGCAGGCCGTATGCCGCGATCAGCGCCTGGGCCTCGATGGGGTCGCCGAGGACGGTTCCGGTGCCGTGCGCCTCCACGGCGTCCACGTCCTGCGGCGACAGCCCCGCCGAGGCCAGCGCCTGCCGGATCACCCGCTGCTGCGACGGCCCGTTGGGGGCGGTCAGACCGTTGGACGCGCCGTCCTGGTTGAGGGCGGAGCCGCGGACGACGGCGAGCACCTGGTGACCGTTGCGGCGCGCGTCGGAGAGCCGTTCCAGGACGATCATGCCGACGCCCTCGGCCCAGCTCGCGCCGTCGGCGTCCGCGGAGAACGGCTTGCAGCGGCCGTCCTCCGCGAGGGCGCGCTGACGGCTGAACTCGATGAGCGAGCCCGGCGTCGACATCACGGTGACACCGCCGGCCAGGGCGAGTTCGCATTCTCCCTGGCGCAGCGACTGGACCGCGAGGTGCAGGGCCACCAGGGAGGAGGAGCAGGCGGTGTCGACGGAGACGGCCGGGCCCTCCAGACCGAGGGCGTAGGAGATGCGGCCGGACAGCACGCTGGGCGAGTTGCCGGTGCCCACGTAGCCCTCGAAGTCGTCGTCGGAGGCGGCGAGGATCGTCACGTAGTCCTGGTAGGTGACGCCGGCGAAGACACCGGTGTCGGAGCCGCGGGCGGCGACGGGGTCGACGCCGGCACGCTCCAGCGCCTCCCAGGACACCTCGAGGAGCAGACGCTGCTGGGGGTCCATGGCGAGGGCCTCGCGCGGACTGATCGCGAAGAACGCCGGGTCGAAGCTGCTCGCCTCGTGGAGGAACCCGCCTTCCCTGGTGTAGACCGTGCCCGGGTGGTCGGGGTCGGGGTGGTAGAGCCGCTCGGGACTCCAGTTGCGATCGGTGGGCAGGGGCGAGATGCCGTCCACTCCGGCGCGCACCAGGTCCCACAGGTCCTCGGGTCCGGCGATGCCGCCGGGGTAGCGGCAGGCCATGCCGACGACCGCGATGGGGTCGTCGTCGACGGCGCGGCGGACGCGGGCGGCGGGCCCGCCGGTGACGACGGCGCCGAACAGGTCGTCGGCGAGGTGGCGGGCTAGGACGGCCGGCGTCGGGTGGTCGAAGACGAGGGTGGCCGGCAGGGTGACGCCGAGGGCGGCGCTGAGGCCGTTGCGCAGCTCGACCGCGGTCAGGGAGGTGAGGCCGAGGTCGGTGAAGGGTCTGGCGGGTTCGACCTCGTCGGGACCGCTGTGGCCGAGCACGGCGGCGACCCGGTCCCGCACGGTGGCGAGGAGTGCGCGCTCGCGTTCCGCGGCCGGCCGGCCGGCCAGCCGTTCGAGGAGGCTGCCGGGGGGCTGGGTACGGGCGGCGGCCCGGCGGCGGCCCGGTTCCGTGACGGGCCCGGTCTCCGGGCGGGCGACGGCCGCGGGGGCGGTGGACGCGGGGGCGGCGGGCGCCCCGGGCGCCGGCCGCAGCAGCAGCGACCCGACGGTGAGGACGGGGTCGCCGACCGCGTCGGCGGCGGTGAGGGACAGCGTGTCCGCCCCGCTGCGCTCCAGGCGGACGCGCAGCGTCGTGGCGCCGGTGGCGAACAGCCGGACCGCGCCCGCGGAGAACAGCATGCGGCCCTCGCCCAGGCCGTCGAACGCCCCGAGGCCGAGCGGGTGCAGGGCGGCGTCGAGCAGGGCGGGGTGCAGGTCGTGGCGGCCGGCGTCGGCCGTGGCGGACTCGGGGAGCGCGACCTCGGCGTACACGGCGGTCCGGTCCCGCCAGGCGGCCGACAGGCCCTGGAAGACGGGCCCGTAGTCGAGACCGGCCTCCCGCAGCCGTGTGTACAGCCCCTCGGTGTCCAGTTCCTCGGCGCCGGGCGGCGGCCATGCCGTCAGGTCGTGGTCCGGGGCCGGTTCGGTCTGCGCCGTGAGGACGCCGGCGGCGTGCCGGTTCCACGCGGCGGCGGTGTCGGCGGCCGGGCGTGCGTGGACGGCGAAGGCGCGATCACCGCGGGCGTCGGGCGCCTCCACGCGGATCTGCAGCGCGACGGCGTCGTGCTCGGGCAGTGACAGCGGGCGTTCCAGGACCAGTTCCCGAACCTGCGGGCAGCCCGCGTGGGCGCCCACGGCGAGGGCGAGTTCGAGGAAGGCGGTGCTCGGGACGACGGCCGTGCCGCCGATGCGGTGCGCGGCGAGCCAGCTCGCGGCCCGGACGCCGAGGCGGCCGGTGAACAGCAGGGAGTCGTCGACGGCGGACGGGACGACCGCGCCGAGCAGGGGGTGGTCGGCGGGCATGAGTCCGGCGGCGGCCGGGTCTCCCCCTGCCGCCCCCGCCTCGATCCAGTACGGCCGGTGCTGGAAGGCGTAGGTGGGCAGCTCCACCGGGCGGGCGCCGGGCGCGGTGGCGTCGAGCACGGCGCGCCGGTCGACGGGTGCGCCGTGGGCGTGCAGGGCGCCGACGGCGAGGAGGAACGTCTCCGCCTCGTCGCGGTCGTCGCGCAGCGTGGGCACGGCGACCGGCGCACTGCCCTGCCAGCACCCCTGTGCCAGGGCGGTCAGGGTGGTGTCGGGGCCGAGTTCGACGAGGCGGGTGACGCCCTGCTCCTCCAGGGCGGCGACCGCGTCGGCGAACCGTACGGCGTGCCGCACGTGCCGCACCCAGTACGCGGGGTCCGTCAGCAGGCCGGGCCCGGCGACGCGGCCGGTGAGATCGGAGACGACGGGGACGACGGGCTCGGTGTACGCGACGGTGTCCGCCACGGCCCGGAAGTCGTCGAGCATCGGCTGCATGCGCGGCGAGTGGAAGGCGTGACCGACCCGCAGCCGGGTGGTCTTGCGGCCCTGCTCCGCGAAGTGGGCGGCGACGGCGAGCGCGGCGTCCTCGTCGCCGGAGACGACCACGGACCGCGGTCCGTTGACGGCCGCCAGCCCGACGGCGTCCTCGTATCCGGCGAGCAGCGGCAGCACCTCGTCCTCGGACGCCTGGAGGGCGATCATCGCGCCGCCCTCGGGCAGCGCCTGCATCAGACGGCCGCGGGCGGCGACCAGGCGGCAGGCGTCGGGCAGGCTGAACACCCCTGCCACGTGGGCGGCGGCCATCTCGCCCACGGAGTGGCCGATCAGGTGCGTGGGCCGCACTCCGAACGACTCCAGGAGGCGGTAGAGGGCGACCTCCACGGCGAACAGGGCGGGCTGGGCGTACTCGGTGCGGTTCAGCGTGTCCGCGTCGCCTTCGTGCACGACTTCGGCCAGGGGCCGCGCGAGGAGTCCGTCGAAGTGCCCGCAGACGGCGTCGAAGGCGTCGGCGTACACGGGGAACGCCTCGTGCAGTCCGCGGCCCATCCCGGGGCGCTGGGTGCCCTGTCCGGCGAACAGGAACGCGGTGCCGCCCCCGCTCAGGGTGTCCCCGGTGACCACAGCGGGGTTCGTCCCTCCCGAGGCCAGCGCGCGCAGTCCGGCCAGCAGTGAGGCACGGTCGGATCCGGCGACGACGGCGCGGTGTTCGAGCGGCGCACGCGTGAGCGCGAGGGCGTGCGCGACATCGGCGACGTCCAGAAGCGGGCGCCGCTCCAGGTGGGCGAGGAGCCGGCTCGCCTGGTCACGCAGGGCGGGTGCGCTGCGCGCCGCCAACAGCCACGGCAGCGCGGTCCGTCCGGGGTGCGTGCCGCCGACGCGGGGAGCGCTCGGCTCCTGCCCGGCAGCGGCCGGTTCGGCGAGGATGACGTGTGCGTTGGTGCCGGAGACGCCGAACGCGGAGACACCGGCGCGGCGGGTGCGGTCGCCCGCGTGCCAGGCCACGGCCTCGTCGAGGAGGCGGACCCGGCCGGTGTTCCAGTCGACGCGGGAGGAGGGGCGGCCGGCGTGCAAGGTGGACGGCAGCATCCCGTTGCGCAGGGCGAGGACCATCTTGATGACGCCGACGGCTCCGGCCGCGGCCTGGGTGTGGCCCAGGTTGGACTTGACGGAGCCGAGCCACAGCGGCCGGTCCTCGGCGCGGTCCTGGCCGTAGGCCGCGATCAGCGCCTGGGCCTCGATGGGGTCGCCGAGGACGGTTCCGGTGCCGTGCGCCTCCACGGCGTCCACGTCCTGCGGCTGTTTC
>NZ_JBEPBI010000423.1:0-4149 GCF_040299045.1 Streptomyces sp. NPDC001027 | reverse complement strand
CGGGCGGAGGCCGGAACCCGGGCCGCAGACGAGTCCGAAGCCCGGGCCGGGGGCGAGGCCGCATACCGGCCCGGGGACGGGGCCGCCGACGGGCCCGGGCACGTGGCCGCCGACCGGTCCGGGGCCGAGGCCGAAGAGCAGCCCGAGGCAGCAGCGCAGGCGCCGGAAACGGCGAAGGGGCGGTCGCGGGCGCCGCGTTCGACGTCGAGCAGGAAGCTGCTGGGGCTTCCGGTGCGCGACACGTTGCCGCAATCGGCGTCGAAACGTTCTGCCACGACGGCTCACCACCGCGCCCCCGCACGCGCCGGGATCGCCCGGCGCACGGTCCTGGCCGCGACCGCCGGTGCGGCGATCGTCGCGGGAGCGGCACTCGCCGTCCGCCCCACGGCGGGCGGGAAGACGTCGCGTCCGCTCGGCCGGGCGCCCGAGCCGACCTGGATCTACCGGGGCGAACCGCTGCTGCAGGTCCCGGCCGTCTTCCACGACGGCATGGCCCTGTTGAAGAGCCGTCCGGGGGACATGATCGGTCTCGACGTGAAGAACGGCTCGCGACCCCGCTGGGTGTACCAGGGCATCAGTCTCTCGCCCGGACCCGTCCTGCTGATCAACGGCGCGGCGGTCGCGCTGGGCACGGGTGCGACGGTGATCGGCGTGGACCCGGTCGGCGGCGGGGAGCAGTTCACCCTCGACTTCGGCGAGGACTACCGGTTCGACCAGTTGCTCGGCGGCTACGACGATCACACCGTGTCGGTGCTCGGCGCCAAGCTGCAGCGCCGGCCGGGGGACCAGGGGGTGGCGACCTCCACCGACTCCGTCTTCGGCGTCGACATCGAGGCGCGTCAGGCACTCGTCATACCGGTGGATCCGCAGGACGTCGGCATCGCACTGCAGCCGGTGCTCACCGACGAGTACTTCGTCTACGCCGACGGACTGCGCAACATCGCCGTCCGCAGCACCCGTGACGCCGGCAGCCTGCGCTGGCGGCACCCGGTGGGATACGACCTCAGGCCGGGCCTGGCCGTGCTCGGACAGACCGTGTTCGCGATCGGTCCCGAACTCATCGCCCTGGAGCTGAGCACCGGCAGGCTCCGGTGGAAGGCGAAGGCGGAACGGGGCATGTACGCCTCCCTCGGGGCAGTCGGCAACACCGTCTACGTCACCAGCACGGACCCCTGCGGGGTGCACGCCTTCGACGCGGCGAGCGGCTCCCGGCGCTGGTTCTGCGAGACTCCCCGCCTCGACATGGACAGCCCGGTCGCGGTGGGCGCACACGCCGTGTACGTGACGGCGTTCGAGAACAAGGACGGCTTCTACGCGATCGACACCGCTTCGGGCCGACTGCTGTGGAACTTCACCGACGGCCGCGAGACCGGCGTCAACCGGTGGCAGCTCTCCTGCGACGGCGCCGGACACCTCGTGGCCCAGCACTTCGACCGGGCCTACGGGCTGCCCGTCACCTGAGGGCACCCGTCACCTGAGGGCGACGGGAACCACCCGTTCGGTCCCCGCCCCGGGGTGGCCGGCGCGCGAGCGCCTGCGCCCGATGCCAGGCTGAGGGCGTTGACGGATCTGCGAAAGGGCGACGCCGTGATGACCACCGACCCCACCCCCGGCGCACCCTGCTGGATCGACCTCGGCGCGCCCGACGTCCCGGCTGCCGCGGCCTTCTACGCCGCCGTGCTGGGCTGGCGGTACGAGCCCATGGAGGGGCAGGACGCCGAGGGCGGGATGTTCCAGAAGGACGGCAAGACGGTCGCCGGGCTCGGCAGGCTGACCGAGGAGGGGGCCCGTTCCGCCTGGATGATCTACTACACGGTCACCGACGCGGACGCCACGACCCGGGCCGTCGAGCGGGCGGGCGGCACGGTGCGGCTGGCGAGCAGGGACCTCGGCGACTGGGGCCGGATGGCGCAGTACAGCGACCCGTTGGGCGGCCAGTTCGCGGTCTGGCAGCCGGGGAAGAACGCCGGCTTCGAGCTCGTCGACGAGCCGGGGTCGCTGTGCTGGACCGAGCTGTACACGACCGACGCCGCGGCGGCGAAGGAGTTCTACGGCGGTGTGTTCGGCTGGCGTTTCAGCGCCATGGACCTGCCGGGGGGCGGCGGTGAGTACTCCCTCGTCACACCGGAGGGGCTGCCGGAGGAGCGCATGCAGGGCGGCGTCATGCAGGTCCGCGCGCAGGACCTCGCCCTGGCGGACGGACGGCCCTACTGGCACCCGGTCTTCGCCGTCACCGACTGCGACGCCGCGGTCGCCGCGGTCACCGGGAACGGCGGCAGTGTGCAGATGGGCCCGCAGGACGTGCCGGGCGTCGGCCGGCTGGCCGTCTGTCTCGACCCGTCGAACGCGGACTTCGTTGTGCTCACCCCGTCCGGCGACTGAGCGGGACACCCTGTCCGGCGGCTGGGCTGAGTCACCCCGTGCGGTGACTGAGCAGAGGCACCCCGCCCGGCGGCTGGGCCGAGTCACCCCGTCCAGCCGCTGAGTCGGGACACCCCGTCCGGCGGCTGAGCCGGGGCCTCAGGGGGCTGTCGTGCCGGCCGGTCCGGGGACTCCGCCCGCGCGCAGATGCTCCCTGAGCCACCCTTCGGTGGTGCTCACGTGCAACAGGGCGGCGGCCTGGCTGAGTGCGGCGTCGCGGGCGGCCAGCGCGTGGAAGATCGCCTCGTGCTCGGCGAGGGTGCGGCCCGCGGCCTGGTCGTCGACCAGCCCGCGCCAGATGCGGGCGCGCAGCGTACGGCCCGAGACGCCTTCGAGCAGGGCGAGCAGTGACTCGTTGCCGGTGGCGGCCACGACGGCGCGGTGGAAGGACGCGTCGTGCGCGTTGAGCAGCTCCACGTCGTCACGGGCCGCCCGCATGGCGTCCAAGTGCCGTTCCACCTCGGCCAGTTGATCGTCGGAGATCCTGGTCGCGGCCAGTGCGGTGGCGACCGGTTCCAGAAGCCGTCGCACCTCCATCAGGTCCTGCAGCGCGGCCGAGTCGCTCTGCAGCAGCTCCACCGCCCCGCCGAGCCCCTCCAGGAGCAGACTCGGCTGCAGGCTGGTCACATAGGTGCCGTCGCCGCGCCGGACCTCCAGTATCCGGGCCACGGCGAGTGCCTTGACCGCCTCGCGGGCGAGGTTGCGGGAGAGACCGAGCTGGGCGGCCAGGTCCGGTTCCGGCGGGAGCTTCGACCCCGGAGGCAGAGCGCCGGTCCGGATGAGCTCACGGATCTGCTCGATGGCCCTGTCCGTCAGAGACAACGCGAGCTCCTTATTTCCCGAGGGTGACGTCGATGGTACTCGGCCGTCCGAGGGATCGAACCGGTGGGCGGCTGCGCCGGGAACCGGCGCGCCCCGCCCGTCCACCGCGCCGGATGCGCGCACGATGATTGCGTGAAGGCGTCGTCGCATTCGGACACAGGGGTTGTCCTGACATTCGCTGCGCCCGTAGGGTCCCCTCACGGGGGCAAGCGCTTTCTCCGCTCCGTCACCCACACGGCGACCATGTAACGGGCCCTGAGGAGCGCGCATGAGCATCCGAGTCAGTCACGCGTGCGGCGAGCACTTCGCGGTCACGGCGGCGGACGGGACGGAGATCTTCCGGTACGTGTACCGTCCCGATCCCGACGCGTTCGAGGCGCCCAAGCCGTACGCGCACCCGGTGCGCACCCTCGCCGGCCGCACGGTGACCGGCTACCGGCCCAGCGACCATCGCTGGCACAAGGGCCTGCAGATGACGGCGAGCCACCTGTGCGGCCAGAATTTCTGGGGCGGCAACTCCTACGTCCACGGTGAGGGCTATCTGGCCCTGCCCGAACGCGTCGGCTCGATGCGGCACGACGGCTTTTCCGCGTTCGCGGTGACCGACGACAGGCTTGCCGTCACCGAGCAGCTCACCTGGGTCGCGCACGGCGGCGAGGAATGGGCGCGCGAGGAGCGGGGCCTCACCGTCCACTCCGTCGACCAAGCGGTGGGGGCGTGGGTGCTCGACTGGTCGATCCGGCTCACCAACGTCCGTGACGCACCGCTCGTCTTCGGCTCCCCGACCACCGCGGGGCGCGAAGCCGCCGGTTACACCGGCCTGCACTGGTGTAGACCTTGCCGCTCTACGGCGGCAGCAGTCCGGCGATGGCGCGCAGCAGCGTGGACTTGCCCGAGCCGTTGGAG
>NZ_JBEPBI010000422.1:0-4173 GCF_040299045.1 Streptomyces sp. NPDC001027 | reverse complement strand
GCTACCTCACGCCCCACGAGGCGCGCCTGCGCTACCAACAGGATCAGACCCTCGCGGCATAACAGAACCGTGTCCGAGATCACGGGGAAACTTCAAGCGGATCCGACTGGAGGCCGCGGAGCAGTTTGTTGCTGGTGTCTCCAAAGCGGAGGTCGCCAAGGACTTACGGGCGAGTGTGCGCTCGGTGCAGCGTTGGCGCCGGGCCTGGCACGATGCCGGCGCTGAGGGGCTGCGATCCGCCGGACCGGTCTGCGTGCCCAAGCTCAGTGAGGCCCTGTTCGCAGTGCTCGAACAGGAGTTGGCCAAGGGGCCGGTCGCGCACGGCTGGCCGGACCAGACCTGGACGCTGGCAAGGGTCAAAATGAAACGTTCCGGGTTTGATCGAGTGGTATGCCCCGGTTCTATTGGAGTCGGGTTGCTGGACAATTGACAATCCAGCAGCATTCGGAGGCCGTGATGCCCCGCAGCTATCCGCCCGAGTTCCGCCGTAAGGTTCTCGATCTCGTCGCATCCGGAAGGAAGATCGCCGAGGTTGCGCAACTCCTCGGCATCAGCGACCAGACGATCTACGTCTGGCGGCGTCAACACCTCATCGACACCGGACAAGTGCCAGGCACGACCAGCAGCGATCTGTCTGAACTGGCTGCGGCCCGCAAGCGCATCGCCGAGCTGGAGGCCGAGTTGGCCATCCACCGGCGGGCCGCCGAACTGCTGGGTGAGGTAACGTCCCCAAAAGGCGGTTCGAAGCCATCCGCGTGATGGCCCGTGAACACCTCCCGGTGCAACTGGCCTGCCGAGTACTGCACGTCGCGGAGTCCGGTTACTACGCCTGGCGAGACCGTCCGCCGTCGAATCGCCGGGTCAAGCACGCCTGGCTGACCGAGGCCATCGTGGGCATCCACACCGCCTCCCGCGGCGCCTACGGCTCCCGCCGGGTGCACGCCGAGCTCGGTCTGGGCCTGCACATTCATGTCAGCCACGGCACCGTGGAGCTGCTGATGCAGCGTGCCGGCCTACCCGGCAACCGACGACGCCCCCGCACCAAGCACGTGACGCCCTCGGCCGCCGACCTGGTGGAGCGGAACTTCACCCGTCACGCCCGGGACCAGCTATGGGTCACCGACATCACCGAGCACCCCACCTTTGAGGGCAAGGTGTACTGCGCGGTCGTCCTGGACACGTTCTCGCGACGGGTGGTGGGCTGGTCGATCGACGCCTCACCCACAGCGGCGCTGACCACCAACGCCCTGGCCATGGCCATCGGCAACCGCTCCCCACGGCCGGGCGGCACCATCATCCACTCCGATCACGGAGTGCAGTTCGGGTCCTGGGCATTCACCCAGCGCGCGAGGGCCTCCGGCCTGCTGCCCTCGATGGGCTCCATCGGGGACTGCGTGGACAACGCGATGATGGAGTCCTTCTGGGCCCGGGTCCAGGTCGAACTGCTCAACCGCAGACGGTGGCGGACCCGGCTGGAGCTGTCCACCGCGCTCTTCGAGTACCTGGAAATCTTCCACAACCGCCAGCGCAGACACTCCGCGCTGGGCATGCTCAGCCCGGTGGAGTACGAACTCCGCAACCCGCCAGTAGCCTGAAACCAAGCAAGCCGACTCCACCCAACTCGGGACAGTCCTGAGCCTCCACCGAACCCGGAACGGTTCAAAACGCTGATCGGACGCCGGTTCCACAAGAGCATGACGCTGTCGGCGATCGCGCGGATGCTTCACCGGCACGGCTTCAGCCACCAGGTCCCGGCCCGACGAGCCGTTGAGCGAGACGAGGCGGCCGTGACGGGCTGGGTGAAGGAGACCTGGCCGCAGGTGGAAGGTCCGTGGCGGCGCTCGATGCCTGGCTGTGCTTCGAGGACGAGGCCGGCTTCTCGATGGGCTCAGTCAAGATTTCCGTGACGGGGTGGCGGAGTGTGGCTTTGGTCAGGCGAGGAGGACTCGCTTGCGCAGTAGTGCGAAGCCGGCTCTCCCATACATCTGTCGCTTCAGCATCTTGATCCGGTTGACGTGGCCTTCGACAGGGCCGGAACTCCAGGGCAGCGTAAGCCCCGCGGTGACAGCCTGGTGATCACGCTGGAGACCGTCGGCGAAGGCGTGTAGGGCGGGTAGGTCATCGGCGTGGACGGCGTCTGTCCATGCCGGCAGGCTGTGTCCGCCGAGGTCGCAGACCATCCGCGCGAAGGCGTGCACGTGGCTGCGGACGGCAGTCAACTCCGGGCATCGGCTGAGTACTTCGCCCAGCTGGCGTTCTTCGTCGTCGCGCAGGTGCTGGGGGTTCCACATGATCCAGTTGGTGACCTGCTGCGGTTTGAGCACCGGGGCGGGCGACCGGATGGATCCGAGGCCGGTGCGAAGCGGACGGAGGTAGCGTCGCACCGCTTGCGGGGTTCGTCCCGGGTAGCCCTGGCTCTGGATCTCGCGGAAGAGGCGGGCGGCATCGGTGCATCCTTCGTTCCAGCGCCGGATCAGGTAAGGCTTGTAGTCGTCCAGGCGAGTGGTGCGCAGGGAGCCTTCGATGAGGCCGTCGAGGTTCTTGCAGTGCGCATAGCGTTCCGCGGTGTGTCGGGCAAGGCCCAGCTCCCGAGCGATGGCACTGATCGTCCATCCTCGGGCCAGCAGTCGGTGAACTGCCTTGTGTCGCTCCCGTGTCCGGGTGACCAGCCATTTCTCCGTGCCGGTGTCCGGATTGAGGGTCGAGGGCGGAGCCGCGGCCATGCGCCGGGCCGACGGGGTGCTCACCTCTGGTTCTTGCAGGCAGGGGCGGTGAGCGATCACGGTGCGCTCGACAGCGGTGGTCAGGTTGTCCCATAAATGCCACCGGTCGGCGACCTGCAGCGCGCCCGGAGCGCCTGCGCGGGCCGCCTCGGCATAGGCGCCGGCCCGATCCCGGCAGATCACCTCGATCCCCGGGTGTCCGGCCAGCCAGAGGGCCACGGGTTCCTTCTCTCTGCCGGGCAGCAGGTCGAGGACGGCATGGGACTCGACGTCGACGAGCACCGTCCCGTATCTGCGCCCACGTCGGGTGGCGAAGTCATCCACCCCGAGTACCCGCGGTGAGAGAGGGCACGGGTCGGGCAGCGCCATCAGCACATTCAGCAGTGTCATCCGGCTGACGACGATGTGCAGCACGGCGGCGAGCCGCGCGCCTGCCCGGCCGGCAAGCGCCAGGGCAATGGCCTGGATCAGGGTCGCCAGCACGACAGTGCGGCGCCCGTACCGGATGGTGAGTCCTTCGACCTGCTCAACGAAGGTGCGACGCGCACAACTGGTGACATCGCAGAACAACCGTCGTACCGACAGGTCGATGGCCACCGGACGCCCGCCCACAGCGGCATCCGCCAGACACCGTCGATACCAATTGTGGACTCGCGCCGAGGAAACGCCGCAATCGGGACACGCGAGAGCACCGTCGCGGGTGCGTGCCTGGACCCGCACCACGCCGTCCTCCACACACACTTGCTCCACCAGCACCTTTTCCAGGTGCGGAAACACGATGTCCAAGAAGTCATCACACACTGCGGACCATGCCACCGAAATGACGCTCGGTCACCCCGTCACGGAAATCTTGACTGAGCCTCTCGATGACGCCGCCCACCGCACGGACGTGGGCCCGGCGCGGATGCACCCCCGTCGTCCGAGTGCGCGGACGCTCCCAGCGACGCTTCTCCGTTGCTGCCCTGGCCTGCTACAAGCAGGGCGAACGCTCACGAATGATCTACCGGCCCAAGCGGCACATGGATCACAAGCGGGGTGGCAGACGCAGTTTCACCTGGACCGACTACCGCGACCCGCTCGTCGCCGCCCACCAGCAGCTCGGCGCCCCGATCGTGCTCGTGTGGGACAACCTCAAGTGCGCCACGAGGCGCTACGGAATCGAGTGGGGGTGAAAGGACCCCACCGCCGAACGGTCGCAGCCGTCCGGTGAAGCTGAGGGCAGCCGTCTCCTGGGAACGCAAGTGGCGGCGGGAAGCAGCCCTGACAACGACGGGACGGGTCGGCACTGTCAGACGGCCCGGGTCCGGCAAGCTGCGAGGAGAAGGTGTACGAGAGGAACCGCTGTCTGACGCCCCGTAAGTGTCCCGCTCGGCTCAAATCTGATGGATATGGGCTGGGTTGCAGCGCGTGAACGGTCACTCGTCTGGGTGGCGTTCAACTCCGAAGCCGG
>NZ_JBEPBI010000421.1:0-4235 GCF_040299045.1 Streptomyces sp. NPDC001027 | reverse complement strand
TACACGATCACACCGCGTCGAGATCCCCACCCCGCGTCGGCGTCGTTGGCCGACGGGCTCGCCACGGCGTTCGCCTCGGCTCGTCCGCCCCAGGGCGGGCGCCGCGCGACCGGCACGGACGCCGGCGGGGGACGCACGCTCTCCGGCTGACGGTCAGGCCGCCCGGCAGAGCGTCGCCGGGTCGGTCGGGGACGCGCCGCGAGCGGCTGCCGGGTGCACGGGACGCGCCGCACCGGCGGTGTCGACGCCTCGCACGCCGCCGCTCGTGGGGTCCGCGGCCGCTGAACGGCAGCGTGCGAAGACCACGAGGCGGAGCACCGCGAACCGCGCGACGCCGGCGAGTCCCGTGGCGGAGAGGTACACGACCTGTTCGAGCACCGCACCGGGCGTCGTCACCGACTGCTGCAGCACGAACATCGCCACGCAGGTCACCGCGTACGCCGCCGCCGCGGATCCGGCCGACTGCGCATGCTGCCGTCCCGTGGCGTGTCCGCCGGCGCCGAAGGTGAACCGGGCGTGCAGCTCGGTGGCGAGGAGCGTGGAAACCGCGGTGGTCAAGGCGTTGGCCAGAACCCAGGGCGTCCAGGTGGCGAGCGCCGCCACCGCGAAACTCGAGGCGACCCCCACTCCGCCGCCGCAGAGCACGAAGCGGGCGAAGGAGGCGAAGGCGCCGGACGCCCCCCGCGGCCCGCTCTGCCCTGTCCCCACGACCCCTCTCCCCGTCGCCCGATCACGGTCGCGTAACGCGCGCTTCCCGGCCCTCACAGCCCCTGCCCCCTCGTTCCTCATATCGGAAACGCTACGTTGCATTCATTGTTGCGGCAACTGATTTACCGCAAGAGAGAGCTACACACCCAGGTGAACGTGATGAAAATGTTGCAATGACGCCGCACTAACGCAACCCTCCCTCCTTTCTGTCCGTTGCAACGAGCGCAGATGAACGCTACGCCGAGGAGTCCGGCGAGAGCGGGCAGGTCCCTCGCCGGTCCCACCCAAGCCGAACCCACTCGCGTCTCACCGAAGGCGTGCTCGAGCGCGGCAGCCGACGGGGATGCGGCACGACGACAGCCGCCGGTCGACCGGGGCCCACGAGCACACGGCCCGCGAGCGCTCGGCCCGCGCCGCGTGCCCGTCCCGGTCACCAGCGATCTCCGGTGAACGCGCTGCTCACCTGGGTTTCCCGAGGGTTTCCCGTTGCCCGTCCGGGCGGGCAACTCCTGTGCGTCGACGAGACGGCCGCACCGCGAGCAGGCTGCTGTCGGGCACCCTCCCCACGGCGTCGACCCAACGCCGTGGTCGCCTCGCCCACGCCGACAGCACAAGGCCGGCCGGCCCTGCGACGACCGAGCACGGCCGGAGAGACGGGAAACGACATGAGAAGACACAGACAACGCGACCGCTACCGCGACGGAACACCGCACCGCCGCTTCCGACCGCTGCGGATGCTGCTCGCCGCCGCCGTGGCCGTCGCCTGCCTGGCCCTGCCCACAGCGGCGCCGGCGAGCGCGGCACCGACCGCACCGGCCGCCGACACCTGTGCGCCGCTGAAGGCGGGAGCGAGCATCGCCGCTCAGGACGCCGTCAACGTCGCCTGCCGCTACGTCGGTTGGATGTACGCCTGGGGCGGCGGCCACGCCGGGGGCCTGCCCGGCCCCAGCCAGGGCATGCTGGACACGGACGACCCGATCGATTCGATCAACGATCCGACGTACTGGAGCTTCGACTGCATCGGCCTCGTGCGCTGGGCCTGGTACAAGGCCACGCGCCAGGACATCATCAGCGAGCGCACCACGCAGTCCACCTGGCAGAACCCGGGCTATGCGCACACCAGGCTCACCAAGGCGCAGGGCGAGGCCGCGCTGCTGCCCGGCGACATCATGTACTTCGGTCAGGGGCTCAGCCACGTCGCCCTCTACCTCGGCAACGGCAAGCGACTCGAAGCGCCCGAATCGACCCAGGTCGTCAGGGTCTCCGACATCCCCTGGGCCTCCTACCAGGGTGCGCTGCGGCCCGAGGTCCCGGGCGTCTTCCCGGTGTGGGAGTACGACGGTCACGGCAAGCAGGTGAAGACCTGGGGTCAGCCGAACCTGCGCAACGACTCCACCACCGGCAGCAGCGGCGGCGTCAACTGGACCATCAACAACGGCATTTCCGTCGCCGTACGGGCACTGTGCCAGCGCGTGGGAGAACGGGCCACCGTGGACGGCATGGTCAACAACGTCTGGACCTATCTGCCGGACTACCGCAGCTGGATCAGCAACCTCTTCCTCCAGGGCCCGGCGATCACACCTGGTGTGCCGTCGTGCGGGGAGTACTCGAGAATCGGCGGCACGCTGGAGGGCGCCTCCTCCAACACCTCCTGCGGCGACGGCACCCCACCGGACTCCGCCGGCGCGTGGACTGCCAAGTCCGCCACCGTGTTCGGCCGCACCGTCGAGCTGCGCTACAACAGCACGACCGCCTGCGCCTGGGGCCGCATCGTCGGCGGCACGGTCGGCGACGAGATCTGGGTCGATCGCAGCAACAACGGCGGGGACACCTGGGAGCCGATGCTCGGCTACACGACCGTCACCTCGGGCGGCGACGCGTACACCACGCAGTGGAACGACAACGGCCTCGTGATGCGTGCCTGCGGCACCAACGGCAAGGGCGGCTCGATCGTCTGCACGGGCTGGTTCTGACTCCGTCTCCGCGTGGCGACGCCGTCCACGGCACAGGTCACCACGCGTAACCGGTTTCGACGGCGTGCCTGACTGCTGTCGGGCACGCCCTGCCCTGCATCGAGAACGCACGCCTGCCACTACATCGAGAACGAAGGAGAAACATGTTCGGGAAACACGTCAAAGCAGCCATGATCTCCACCGCGCTGGCCACCGTGCTGGCCGGAACCGCGGCCGCCCCCTCCGCGCAGGCGGCTCCGTCGGCGGCGGCCGCCGAGTGCGGCGTCCGGGCCCACGACGGCCGGCTGTGGTGCGGCAACCGCGGCGACGCACCGACCCGGCTCCAGCCGTTCCACGAGAGCCCCTTCAACGGCCTGCTGAAGTCGACGTTCAGCTACTTCACCTGCTGGTCGACGGGCGGACTGCACGGCGGCGGGAACACCACCTGGTACCGCACGGTGCCCGACTGGATCAGCGAGGGCAGGGAGGGTTACGTGCCGGCCGACTGGGTGTTCACTCCCAGCTGGTTCGACGCCGACCCGAGCAGGTACGGCCTGCGGCGCTGCTGACGAGACGGCCGCCGGCCCTCCCCGTCGAACGGCGCTGTCTCAGTCGGACGCGGCACGGTCGCGCCGGGCGTCGAAGAGTGCGACGGGGTGGGCCGTGGCCCCGGGTAGGCAGGAACACGTCGCGCCCCGACTCCGCGGCCAGCCGGTCCCAGAGCTCACGGGCGCGCAACAGCAGGGGCACGTACGCCGCGCCCTCGGCGTAGCCCTGCCGGTAGATGCGCGAGCCGCCGTGGCTGGCGCCGAGAGCGTGGACGGGCTCGAAACGCTCCAGGCCGAGCACCCGCTCCCCGCGCCGGGCGAGGTGGTGTGCGGCAGAGCTGCCCATGCCCCCCAGACCCAGCACGATGACGTCGTAGGTACGGGGCACCATCGCCCCTCCCGGCGCTCGGCGGACGCGCAGGCAGTGGTTCGAAGCGGTCGACGGCGCCCCGTACGCCTCGAAGGCATCCCGCACGGCGGACATGCCGACCGACGCCCCTGGCGTGCGAGTCCGGTTCAGGGTGTGTCCGCCGGTGACCGGGCGGATGTCGGCGACGGCTGCCGGAGATCGTGTCCGCGGCGCCACGGGGTAGGGGAAGGTGAAACGAGGAAGGGATCATCATGACGACGTACGTGATCACCGTGCCCGGCACCTTCACCGCCGGCGTCGGACACGACGCCCGGGTGCGGCTGGGCCGCGCCCTGCGCCCCGCCGATCCGCATCGCACGCGGATGGGAGACGCGCAGGACCTCGACCCGCTCACCGTGAACGAGGACGACACGTTCACCATCCGGCTCGCCGTCGAGGCGGACAGCGCCACGCACGCCGAGGAGGACGCCCGCCGGCTCGCGGACTCGGCCCTGCACGACGTGGGACTCGACGAGACCAGCGCGCCGCTGGGGCCGGCGGTCGTCACGGGCATCGACTCCGGGATCTAGGCATGTCCCGAGAGCGCCCGCCGGACCGATGAGGCGCTTTCGGTACGGAAGTCCCGGGGGCCGGTGCGGAGACGGCGCAGACCGGACC